>JABFXT010000627.1 GCA_013361595.1 Nocardia sp.
ACGGGCGGTCCTACGGCATCGTCGACGGGTACGGCGGGCACGGGATCGGACGCGAGATGCATCTGGACCCGTTCCTGCCGAACGAGGGCGAGCCGGGTAAGGGCCCGCGGCTGGTCGTCGGCTCGGTGCTGGCCATCGAACCGATGCTGACCCTGGGCACCCATGAGACCGAGGTGCTCGACGACGACTGGACCGTGGTGACCACCGACAGGTCGCGAGCGGCGCACTGGGAGCACACTGTCGCGGTGACCGAGGACGGGCCGCGGATTCTCACATTGCGCCCGGAGTAGTCCATACGCACGGCGGCGTGAACAGCGGCTCGGGTCCTCGTCGAGCGGCCGGTGTCGATCCGGCCCGTTCGGCGGGAAGCGCAGTCGATTCTCGGCGCGCCTGCGAGGGTTCGGCACTCGCCGGTGGCGCCCCGTCAGAGTTCCAGCATGACCGTCACCGGGCCGTCGTTGGTGAGCTCGACTTCCATATGCGCCCCGAATCGACCGTCGGCTACCGTGGCGCCGGCCTGACGGAGTGTTTCGGCGACGAGTTGCACCAGCGGTTCGGCGGCCGGGCCGGGCGCCGCCGCGGACCATGAGGGCCGCCGGCCCTTACGTGTATCGGCGTAGAGCGTGAACTGACTCACCACCAGGATCGGGGCGGACAGGTCCGCTGCGCTGCGTTCGCCTTCCAGTATCCTCAGCCGCCAGATCTTCTCGGCCATCGCCCGCGCCACCGCTTCGGTATCGGTATGGGTGACGCCGACGAGCGCCACCAGGCCGTGGCGGGTGCCGTTGCCGGACGGGTCGATCCGCCCGACCACCTCGTAGCCGACAGTCACCCGGGCCGAGGTCACGCGCTGTAGCAAGGCTCGCATACCGGTCGATCTTGCCGCCTCACCGGAAACCGGTTACGCCGGGGGCGTGGCCTTGCCTCCGTCTCCCGATCTGCCGTTTCCGTCCCACGTTCCGCCCGGGCCCTGGAACCGCAGCAGCCCCGGTTCGGTCAGCGGCAGGGCCGCGCCGATCGACGTAACCGGCGGGCGCGGTCACTGCCGGCGGCCGTGTTCGTCCCAGTTCCGGACGGCCTCCAGTTCCCCGTTCGCCCCGAACAGACTCTCCGCTGCGAGTCGCCCGTTGGGATGCCAGCGCCGGAACACCCCGCGTGGCTGCCCGCGGTAGATCTCGCCCTCGGACTTCAGCCGGCCGTCGGGCCACCATTCCCTGGAGCTGCCGTGCCGGAGTCCATCGAGGTAGAACTCTTGGGACAGCAGCTGCCCGGGCACCAGCTCCTCGACCACCTCGCCGGTGAACGGTTGTCCCGCGTATTCCAGCCGGAGGTCGGCGGTGATCGAGGTCGGGTCCTCGTTCAGGTCGATTCGCCTCATCGCGGATCACCCATGGGTCCGTGCACGCGGACAGATTATCGATGCTTCGGCAAAAGCGGTGCATATGAGATGGATTCGTGAACGGGTCGTGACCAGGCGGCGCCCACCAAGGTCGGTGAACGCGGGACCGATTGTTCCCGAAGGGGTCACCCGTGCCCGCACGAACCGGGGCAGCTGTATCCGAGCCTCCGCCCCGCGAGTGTGGGTGCTGCCGTCGAGATTCGAGCGGACAGTCGCGGTCGGGCTGGGCGAATCCGTCTAAGCCGTTGCTGCTTGCCGCGCTCAGCCGGAAACCGGGAGCACGATCGGATCTCGCGCCAGCGGGATCATCGGGAAGCCGACGGGGGTGCCCAGTCCCGCGCCGTCGAACAGCCAGTCGTCGACATGTCGTTCGAACAACGCGCACGAAGGGCTCGGTACATCGGGATCGGCGACCCGGACCAGCCGGAATCCGGCGCGCCGGTAGTAGGCGTGCAGGTCGCTGTTGGCGGTCCACGCGTCCAGCCGTACCCAGCTCCGGGCGTGTGCCCGGGCGAGGGCGGCGGCGTGCGCGAGCAGTCGCCTGCCGACGCCGCAACCCGCGAAGCGTAGATCCACGATCAGATAGTGCACGATCAAGGCGTTGCCCAGTTCCGCGTTCGTCCACAGCTCCCGGTCGGCGCGATCGTTGACGGTGATCGTCCCGGCCGGTTCGCCTTCCACCTCCGCTATCCAGGTTTCCCAGTCGGCCACGGCCCGGCTCACGGCGCGCGAGAAATAGTCGATCGACAACCCGGACGCTTCGGTCGACCATTGGTCCGAACCGCGGGCGGCCAGCCAGGAGGAGCGTTGCAGCCGCAGGCGGCGGATCAGGTCCAGGTCATCGAGGGCGGCCGGCCGAATCTGCACGGTCATGAGCTAGAACCATATCTCGGACCGATCGGTCTGATCCAGCACGCCACGGATCACTTCTGTCCCGGCCGAATCGCCGAGTTCGTAGGCCAGCCGGTTGCTCGCGGCGATGGAACGATGCCGCGGCACCCGGGTGACGCGCTCGTGATTGGCGCCGATCCGCAGATGGTCCAGCAGTACGGTCCCGATGGCGACCCCGAGTACCGCGGCCTCTTCCGCGCCGGCCGGATGCGCGACCAGCGAATCCCGGTGCGCGGTCTCGCCGTGTCCACGGTCGGCGAGCCGGCGTGTGGTGCCTTCGGCGATATCGTGCGGTGAATCGATCCCGGTGGCCTCGGCCAGATCTCGCGGATAGAAGCTCACTTCCCACGACCACGGCTCGTTGTCCAGGTACTGCACCACGGTCCGGGCCAGCACCCACGAGGACACCGGGACCCCCAGCCACTGCGCGACACGCTCGTCCGCGGGTTCCATTCGGGCGCCGAATTCCTTGGTCGGAACCCGGCCCGCCGCGCGCGCGATCTCCTCGAAGATATCGTGGCCGGCCCGCGGCCGATCCGGGCGGATATGGTCGGTGACGACCGATTCCAGCACCTCCCGGCTCCGCACGATGGTGCCCCGGGAGGTAGCCGTATAGACAAGATTTTCGGTGACCAGTACCTGGATGGCATTACGTGCCGTGGTGAGCGAAACTTGCATCTGCTCCGCCAATTCGGCATGACTGGGCAAGCGATCCCCCGGTTGCCACTTGCCTGCTCGTATCTCCTCGCGGAGGTGGTCCGCGATCCGTCGATACGTCGGACCGTCCGCCATCGTGCTCCTCGGGTGGTCTCCAGATAACGAAGTGTACGCTTTTCGTGATCGGGGGGGCCTGTATCGCTTGACAGTTGCCTTCTGCGGTTTATTGTAATCAACGTACTGACCCGGTGTTGTGCGGCTATCGAACGGCGAGGCAACCGTGACAGGTTCGGATACAACAGTCGTAATGGCTCTTCCCGGCGCCCAGCGGGGTGCTGATCCTTTGGCGCAGAACGGTTCTCCCGGTCCGCTGCCGAATTCGGACTTACTGGTGCGCGCCGCGCGTGGGCACCGGGTCGTCGGGGGTCAGCTGCTCTGGTACGCCCGTGATCTGGCCGTTCTCCACGAGCGCAGATTGGTGGGCCGCGGTGGGTCCATCGTCACCGACCCCGACCGTCTGGTCGAGATCGACCGGCGCCGTATGGAACTGGTGCTGGCCATCGACGACTGGGTGGGGCGCAACGTCCCCCAGCACCGGCTCGGGGTCACCCTGCACACCGAGACGGTCGGCGCGATCATCGACCGGCTGGCCGAATCCGCGGTCCGCGCGCATCACGCGTTGATGACACTGGACGCCGACGACGAACTACTGCACAACGCCTGGCATCATCTGGCCGAATTGGCCGATGCCTACGACGCACTGGTGGGCGATGTACTGGCCGGAAGGCGCCGTCTGCCGGAGTGGTGACACCCCGGGCCGGTCGCCGCCACGGCCGGCTCCGGGGTCCGCTTCCGCGAACTCGGGAACGAGCGTGGGGGCTCAGCCGCCGGGATGGGGCCGGTAACTCTGTGTGAAATCGTCGGCCACCGTCGCCGCCAACTCGACATACGCGCGCTTGGTCTGCTTCTCCAGCCGCGGCAGGTCGATCTCGGCGCCTTCGGACATATGCGGGTCGAACGGGATCATGTGCACGGCCCGGCAGCGCGACAGGAAGTACTGCCGCAACTGCTGCACATCGATATTCGGCGTACCGTCACGCGGCGAGTTGATCACCACCACGGCGTTCTGCACCAGATGGTGGTAGCCGTGCAACGAGAGCCAGTCCAGCGTGGCCGACGCACTCTGCGCGCCGTCGATCGCGGTGGGGGAGATGAGGACCAGCGAATGCGCCAGCTGCAGTACG
>JABFXT010000104.1 GCA_013361595.1 Nocardia sp.
GGGTATTCCGGCACATCGTCGAGGCCGACGATCTCCAGGCCCGCGACGCCGGCCTCGGCCAGGATGCGGCGCAGTTCGCTCAGTTTCTTGGCATTGCGGCTGGCGAGCAGAACTCGGCGCGACATCACTTCTTCTTCGAGTTCTCGGTGGCCTCCGGCAGTACCCCGGGATAAGGCAGGGCCAGCGCTTCCTTCTGCACGACGAACAGTTGCTCGCAGCCGGCCAGGGCCGAGTCGAGCATCTTGTCGAGGGTGGACCGCGGGAAGGTCGCGCCCTCACCGGTGCCCTGGATCTCCACCAGGGTTCCGGTATCGGTGGCCACCACGTTCATATCGACCTCGGCGCGGGAATCCTCCTCGTACGGGAGATCCAGCCGGACCCGGCCGTCCACCACGCCGACACTCACCGCGGCGATCCCGCAGGAGATGGGCTGCGGATCGGCGAGCCCGCCGGCCGCGCCGAGATAGGTGACCGCGTCCGCCAGTGCGACATACGCGCCGGTGATGGCGGCGGTCCGGGTGCCGCCGTCGGCCTGCAGGACATCGCAATCCACGGCGATGGTGTTCTCGCCGATGGCGGCGAGGTCGATACAGGCCCGCAGGGAACGGCCGACCAACCGGCTGATCTCCTGGGTGCGCCCGCCGACCTTCCCCTTGACCGATTCCCGGCCACTACGGGTATGAGTGGCGGCCGGGAGCATCGCGTACTCGGCGGTGAGCCAGCCGAGACCCGACTCGCGCCGCCACGGCGGCACACCCTCGGTGACGCTGGCCGTGCACATCACTCGGGTCTGCCCGAACTCCACCAGCACCGAACCCGCCGGGTGCGTGGTGAAGCCTCGAGTTATCCGTACCTCGCGGAGTTCGTCGTCCGCCCTGCCATCGGCTCGTCTCGACACGGGCTCAGCGTAGTGGGGGACCCGCGCCGGGACGTGCCCGGGCTAAAGGTCGAAGCTCTCGCCGGGAGTGACCGCGTGTACGGGTCCGGTGAACTCGGCCTTGGCCTCGGCGATGACGTCTTCGCGGGAGGTCCAGGGCGGAATATGGGTGAGCAACAGCTCTCCGACCTCGGCCTCGGCGGCGATCCGGCCGGCCTCGGTGCCCGAAAGATGGATACCCGCCGGACGATTCGCCGGATCGTGGGTCCACGACGCCTCGGCCATGAGGACATCGGCGCCCCGGGCGAGCTCCTGGACCGCCGGACAGACCGCGGTATCGCCGGTGTAGACGAAGGTGCGACCCGTGGTGGTGACGATCCGCAGACCGTAGGACTCCGGCGGATGGAACATCCGCCGGGCGGTGATGGTGTGCCCGGGACCGAACTCGACCGTCTCACCCTCGGCCCAGGGCCGGAAGTCGATCACATCGGACCAGTCGTCGCATTGCCCGCCGACCTCGGCCGACGCGTTGCCGATACGCAGCGGCGCATCCGACGGTCCGCGTACGATCGCCCGCCCGGTCGGGGGAGAGGGGTGGTAACGCCGCCACACCAGGAGACCGGGAAGGTCGAGGCAGTGATCGGCGTGCAGATGGGTGAGAAAGATGTCGACCTCACCCGGATCGGCGAATCGCTGCAGCGCACCGAGGATGCCCGGACCGAAATCGATGACGACCGGCGACATATCCGGACCGGTCAGCAGATAACCCGACGCGGGGGAATCCGGGCCGGACACACTGCCCGAGCACCCGAGGACGGTGAGGCGCATGTCACCATGCTGCCACGATGTTTCCCGATTCAAGACAGCATCCCCCGAAAATACTGGCCGCACCCACGGTCACCGGGGCGGGGCGAGGGGCCCGGTGCGGAGTTGACGGCGGTGTCGACGTTCATCACTGGAGAGTACCCACCCGGCGAACAGTCCACCCATAGCGCCGAAAAGGTGTCCCTGCCAGGATATTCCGTCTTGACCGGGCAGAACGCCCCACAGCAGCGAACCGTAGAGGACCAGGACGACGAGCCCCAGCACGATCTGGCCCGGCTGCCGGGCGAACCAGCCGCGGCAGATGAGGTAGGTGAGCCAGCCGAACACCAGCGAGGACGCACCCACGTGCACGGTGTCCTCGCCACCGGTCAGCCAGGTACCCACACCGGCGACGATCCAGACGATCCCGGTGGCGGCCAGGCCCCGGCGGATGCCGGTGGCCAGGGTCAGGAAGAACAGGATCAGCACCGGCAGGGTGTTGCCGATCAGATGATCCCAGCCGTGGTGCAGCAGCGGCGCGAAAGCGATTCCGTCCAGGCCTTCGAACTCGCGGGGTTCGATACCCAGTGTCCGATCGATGGAGAAGTCGATCATCGCGTCCACGAGCTCGATCAGATACAGCACCAGCACGAACGCGAGCGTGACGACCCCGGCCTGCGACCAGGTACGGCGGGTGGCGGCGAACCGCCCGGCGCCGGGCCTGCCGGGTGAGGTGCCACCCTGCTGCGGACGCAGCGCGGCGATCCGGTCGGGGTCGAACGAAGCGCCCAGCGGAGTACCACCGGTCATGCGATTCCTCCTAGTACGCGCCTTGCCACCCGGCGCGTTCTCCCCCGAGGGTACCGACGGACGGTGACCTCAGGCCCAGAGCTGACCGTCGAGGCGTTCCTCGGCTTCCTCGAGAGTGCCGTCGTAGGCGCCGGTGGACAGATATTTCCAGCCGCCGTCCGCGACGACGAAGGCGATATCGGCGCGGCGGCCGGCCGCGACCGCCTTGCGGGCCACTCCGAGCGCGGCGTGCAGGATGGCGCCGGTGGAGATACCGGCGAAGATCCCCTCTTCGAGGACCAGTTCGCGGGTGCGGCGTACAGCATCGTAGGGGCCCACGGAGAAACGGCTGGTGAGTACCGATTCGTCGTACAGCTCCGGAATGAAACCCTCATCGATGTTGCGCAGGCCGTACACCAGTTCGCCGTAGCGCGGTTCGGCCGCGACGATCTCGATGTCCGGGACGTTCTCCCGGAGGAACCGCCCGGTCCCCATCAGGGTTCCGGTGGTGCCCAGACCGGCCACGAAATGGGTGATCTCGGGCAGATCGGCGAGGATCTCCGGGCCGGTGGTCTCGTAGTGGGCGAGCGCGTTGGCCGGATTGCCGTACTGGTACAGCATCACCCAGTCAGGGTTGGCGGCCGCGATCTCCTTGGCCTTGGCGACGGCTTGGTTCGAGCCGCCCGCGGCCGGTGAGTCGATGATCTCGGCGCCGAACATGGTGAGCAGCTGCCGCCGCTCCACCGAGGTGTTCTCCGGCATGACGCAGACCAGGCGATAGCCCTTCAGCTTCGCCGCCATGGCCAGCGAGATCCCGGTATTGCCGCTGGTGGGTTCCAGGATCGTGCACCCGGGCGTGAGCCGGCCCTCGGCCTCGGCCTGTTCGATCATCCGCAGCGCGGGGCGGTCCTTGATGGACCCGGTGGGGTTGCGGTCCTCGAGTTTGGCCCACAGCCGCACCGGCTTCTCACCCTCCCACTGCGGGGACAGGGTGCGCAGTCCGACCAGCGGGGTGTTCCCGAGGGTCGCGATCAGTGACTCGTAGCGTGCCACCGGACTTATCGGGCCCCGCCCGCGACGGCCGGCAGGATCGTCACCGTCGATCCCTCGCCGACCGTGGTCGCCAGCCCGCCGGAGAACCGGACGTCCTCGTCGTCGACGTAGATGTTGACGTACCGGTTCAGTTTGCCCTCGTTGAGCAGCCGTTCGGCCAGACCCGGGTGATTGGATTCCAGATCATCGATCACCGCGGCGAGCGTGGACCCCTGGGCCTCGACGCGCTTCTCGCCTCCGGTGTGGGTGCGCATGATGGTCGGAATGGACACGGTGACCGGCATTGTTGCTGCTCCTCGCTGTGTACTCGGTACGGTTCGGAAAATTGTGGTGGTCAGGCGGTTCGGTAAGTCTCGACGATCCGCACCGGCTCTTCGGTGACCTCGCCGTCGACGATCCGGTAGCTGCGCAGTTCGTGCCGCTCGGGGTCGCGAGTGGAGATCAGCACGTAGTGGGCACCGGGTTCGGAGGCGTAGGAGATATCGGTGCGGCTCGGATAGGCCTCGGTGGCGGTGTGCGAGTGGTAGATGACCACCGGCTCCTCGTCGGCGTCGTCCATACCCCGCCAGACCTTGAGTTGTTCGCCGGAATCGAACCGGTAGAAGGTCGGCGAGCGCTCGGCGTTGATCATCGCCACGAACCGTTCCGGCCGGTCGGACCC
>JABFXT010000221.1 GCA_013361595.1 Nocardia sp.
CGGTCACCGGCCGACGCGGTACGGAACCGGCCCGTCACCCCCGCCGCGCGTAGTCCGCGAGCAGCGCTTCGCGCTCGGCGGGGCGGCGTTTCGGGCAGCTCACACATTTCTCGCAGCCCGGCGCCTCGTACACCAGGCAGCAGGAGGCCCGCCGGACGAAGGTTCGCCCGTCGACTTCGACGAAACGTGGTTCGGGCAGTGCGGCACCGATCGCGTCGGCGAGCCGGCGGCCGACCGCCGGCCGGCCGGCGTCGACCGCCCAGCTGGCCACCACATCGGTGACCACCGCCCACAACGCCGGTTCCCGGACCCCCGAAACCACGGTGAGGTGATCGATGACAGCGGTGAGGGTCTCCCGCAGCGCCACCGCGATATCGGACTCGGCGATCCCGCCGTCCGGGCCCGGCCCCGCCGCGAGCGGCCCTTCCGGCCCGGCAGCGCCGATCTCGACCCGTTCCACCGACCCGTCGGCGCGCAGTGTCAACGCGAGCCGGTCCAGCGTGGGCGCCGGTATCGGACGCTCCCGCGCCAGCGCCCGCACCACCGGTTCCACCAGCGCCGAGGCCGTCATACACCACCACAGCGTCGCGCCCACCCGCATCGAATCGGTACGCCAGGACGCGTTGAGGTCCGCGATCCGGGCGGCGAGCCACGATTCGTCCGTGAGCGACCGGCCGCATACCGGGGTCACGACATCAAGGGGCTGTGCAACCACTGCCAATCGACTCCGATCAAGTCACCGACGAATCCGAACGTCCCGAGTATCCACAGGGTGGCCACGACGAGCGCACAGGTCGCCAGGAAGGCGATCACCTGTACGAGCGGCCCACGCGAGATGTACCAGGCCATCCCGCGCCGATATCTGTCCCGCAACCACACCAGCGCACGCCGCGCCACCGCGAACTCGGTGGCGAGAATGCCGATACCGGCGAATACCAGAGCCCATCCGGGCCCGGGGAACGGGATGGTGATCACCCCGACGACGAATACCACGGTGCCGACGACCGCCACTCCGACCCGGTAGACCAGCTCGAGCGTAGGGCGTCGCGCGATCCGGTCCCGGTAGGCGCGCCAGAGGCCGGAGCCGGACCGTCCGGAGTCCTCGGGTTCGGCGGCGATATTCGCCAGTTCGTCTTTTTCGGCTCCGGAACGGTCCGTGACGGAATCGGAACGACTTTCCACGGAATCCAGCCTACGAGAAGCCGGCTCGGGCGCGGGTGGAGGCGACCCGCCCGGCGGTCCGGGCCGGGTCGCCTCCGGCGACCTCACCTGGAGCTCTGCGCGGGTTCTCTCTGTAACTCCGCCAGTAACCCGTCGTTGTCCTCGATGGGCGCGATACCGTCGGTTCGCACCTCGATGACCAGGGCACTCGCGATATCGAAGAACAGGCCGGAGACGGTGAGCCCGCGTTCGGCGACGGCCCGGCGGACCGAGGGATGCCGTCGCAGATTCTCCAGCTGAACCGCGATGTTCACCATGCTCAGCTGCTCGACCGGCCCGAATCCCGCGGCTTCGGCGGCGCGGCCCACCACATGTCCGGCCCGGTACCGCTCCAGGCTGGGCTGTCCGTGGGCGAGCCACTGATCGATACCCGGCCCCGCGGACTCGCCGGAATGCAGCGCGCCCATGGCCCCGCAGGAGGAGTGGCCGCAGACGACCACGGACCGGACATTGAGCTTCTCCAGCGCGAAGACGAGGGCCGCCTCCACCGAGGCATCGCCCTGCTCGGGCACCAGATTGCCCACATTGCGCACCGTGAACAGATCGCCCGGACCACTGTTGGTGATCACATTCGGCACGATCCGCGAATCCGAGCAGGTCAGGAAGAAGGAATCGGGGTCCTGTCCGTCCCGCAGCTCGTCCAGATGCGGCCGCACCAGATGCGCATGGCTGCGGTGGTAAGCGGCGATACCGCTGACCAGCGGGTCGGCACTGTCACCCGGTTTATCCGACGAGCCGTTGCGATCCACCTGCCACGGTCCCAGGACACCGTCGAGGGCGACCCGGCCCATACTGCGCGACGGCGGCGCGGTCTCCACATTCGCCATCCGCGCGGCACCGATCTCCACGAAATCGACCGTGCCACCGTTGCTCTCGTGCTGTCTCGCCCATTCGGTGATGGCGTCGTACGCCGCGTGGTCGAGGAAGTCGACCGTCATCTCCACGGTCACCGGGGCCCCCTGCGGAACCTTCGCGAAGGTCGACGACAGTTTCGGCAACGACAGGAAGGTGCACGATCCGTCGATCTGGATCAGCCATCGGTCGGTGCCGCCGAGCGGTTCGGCGGTGATCGTCACCCGCACGACCCGCCAGAGCAGCAGCGCGAACGCCAGGACGAGGCCGATGATCACACCTTCCAGCAGATTCAGGAACACCACGGCAGCCAGGGTCACCGCGTAGACGAGGAGATCGCCGGTGCGATGCGCGAGCCGGATATGTGCCAGTTTGACCAGCTGTACACCGATGACGATCAGCAGGCCGGCCAGTGCGGCCAGCGGGATCTGTTCCACCAGTGACACCAGGGCCACCGAGAAGACCAGGAGCCAGACACCGTGCAGCACGGCCGAGGCGCGGCTGCGCGCGCCGGCCGCGACATTGGTGGAGCTGCGCACGATGACGCCGGTGACCGGCAGACCGCCCAGCAGCCCGGACAGTACGTTCGCCGAACCCTGGCCGATCATTTCGCGGTCGAAGTCGGCGCGCGGTCCGGTGTGCATCTTGTCGATCGCGACGGCCGACAGCAGGCTCTCCACACTGGCGATGAGTGCGAAGGTGAGGATCATCACCGCGACCGCGGCCCAGTCGCTGCGGGGCAGTTCCGGCAGCCCGATCGCGTCGAACAGCGAACCGTCGATGGTGACCCGCTTGACGTCGAGCGAGAGCACCAGCGACAGCACGGTGGCGGTCACGATCGCGGCCAGCGCGCCGGGGACGACCTTGACCCGTTCGGGCAGGTACTTCCAGCCGAGCATGATGGCGATGACGACCACCCCGAGCAGAACAGCCGGCCCGTGCAGCGCGGCCAGCTGGGCGGGCAGCTCGGTGATGTTGGTCCAGGCGGTGCTGTTGGATTCGCCACCCAGCAGGACGTGCAGCTGTTGCAGTGCGATGGTGATGCCGATTCCGGCGAGCATGGCGTGCACCACCACCGGCGCCACCGCCAGGGCCGCGCGCGCTATCCGGCTCAGGCCGAACAGGATCTGCAGGATGCCGGCCGCCACGACGATGAACCCGGTTACCCGCCAGCCGAATTGGGTTATCGATTCGGCGACGATCACGGTGAGACCCGCGGCCGGCCCGCTCACCTGGAGGGCGGAGCCGCCGAGCGCGCCGGCGACGATACCGCCGATCACCGCGGCGATGAGCCCGGCGGCCACCGGGGCACCGGAGGCTATCGCGATACCGATGGACAGGGGTAGCGCGACGAGGAAGACCACGATCGAGGCAGGTACATCGTGCCGCAGGATCGAGGTCAGCCAGGCCGGGGCGGGCCTGCGCCCGGACCCGGCGGGTTCGGGCCCGTCCGGGTCCGAACCAGTAGCTGATTCGGGGGGATTCGTGCTCTGGGTGCCCATCGTTCTCCTTCGCGAACCCGGCCGGAGCCGAGGTCGGTGACGATCAACGTGTCCGCTCGGACACAGACCGCGAACCGGCAACTCGCGGTGAAGTAGGTACTCGGCACGACGACGGGCCGAGGCGTAAACCGTTCCTATAGTAAGGGTAATGACTTATCAAAGACTGAGAAGGCACCCCACCACTGGCGATACTGCGCGCAACCGCGTCGCTCGACCTCTCTATGACCCACATCACTGCCGAAACGGCCTGTGGAGCAACAGATCACGAGTCGACCGGCGGCACCGGAACAGCTGGCCGTAATCATCCTCACACAGTTCCCATCGATGCCGGGCGGCGCTGCAATTGCGCCAGCAGCCCGTCCGAGTCCTCGATGGAAGCGATACCCTCCTCACTCACCTCGATCAGCCGGGCACTGGCGATATCGAAGAACAGACCGGAGACGGTGAGCCCGCGCTCCTCGATCGCGCGACGAACCGACGGATGACGGCGCAGATTCTCCAACTGAACCGCGATGTTCACCATGCTCAGTTGCTCGACCGGCCCGAAACCGGCCGATTCCGCCGCGGCGCCCACCACGTGTCCGGCCCGGTAGCGGGCCAGGCTCGGCTGCCCGTATTCCAGCCACCGATCGATACCCGGCCCCGCGGACTCACCCGAATGCAGCGCGCCCATCGCCCCACAGGACGAATGACCGCAGACCACCACCGTGCGGACATTGAGTTTCTCGAGCGCGAAGACCAGCGCGGCATCCACCGAGGCGTCACCGCCCTGCTCGGGCACCAGATTGCCCACATTGCGCACCGTGAACAGATCGCCCGGACCGCTGTGGGTGATCACATTCGGCACGATCCGCGAATCCGAGCAGGTCAGGAAGAAGGAATCCGGATCCTGCCCGTCCCGCAGCTCGTCCAGATGCGACCGCACCAGATGCGCCCGGCTGCGGTGGTAGGCGGCGATCCCGCTGGCCAGCGGATCACCGTTGTCACCGGATCCGTCCGATGAACCGTTGCGATCGACCCGCCACGGCCCGAGGACATCGTCGAGCGCGACCCGGCCCATTCCCCGCGACGGCGGAGCGTCCTGCGCCTTCGCCATCCGGGAGGCACCGATCTCCACGAAATCGACAGTGCCACCGTTGCTCTCGTGCTGCCGCGCCCAATCGGTGATCGCGTCGTAGGCGGCGTGATCGAGGAAGTCCACGGTGAGTTCCACCGTCACCGCGACGCCCGGTGGGACCTCGGCGAAGGTGGTGGACAGCTTCGGCAGGGAAAGGAAGGTGCAGGAGCCGTCGATGCGTACGAGCCAGCGGTCGGTGCCACCGATCTGTTCGGCCGTCACCGCGACCCGGACGACCCGCCAGACCAACAGTGCGAAGGCCAGCGCCAGACCGATCAGCACCCCTTCGAGCAGGTTCATGAACACCACGGCCGCCAGGGTGACCACGTAGACGAGCAGATCGCCGGTGCGATGCGCGAGCCGGATATGCGCGAGTTTGACCAGCTGCATACCGATGACGATCAACAGGCCGGCCAGCGCCGCGAGCGGAATCTGTTCGACCAGTGACACCAGAACCACCGAGAACACCAGGACCCACACCCCGTGCAGGATCGCCGAAGCCCGGGTGCGGGCCCCCGCGGCGACATTGGTGGAACTGCGCACGATGACACCGGCGACGGGCAGGCCGCCGAGCATGCCGGTCAGGACGTTCGCCGATCCCAGGCCGATCATCTCGCGATCGAGATCGGTCCGGGGCCCGGTGTGCATCTTGTCGACCGCGACGGCCGACAGCAGACTCTGCACACTGGTGATCAGCGCCACGGTGAGCACCATCATGACGACGGCGGCCCAATTCCCGTGCGGCAGTTCGGGAAACATGATCGCGTCGAACAACGAGCCATCCAGTGCGACCCGCTGCACGTCGAGCGAGAACACCATGGCGGCCCCGGTCGCCACCACGATGGCCACCAGCGCCCCGGGCACCACCTTGACGCGTTCGGGCAGCCGGTTCCAGCCCAGCATGATGGCGATGACGCCCACACCGAGGAGCACCGCGGGCAGGTTCGCCGACCCGAGCCGGGACGCCAATCCGGTGATGTTCTCCCAGGCGCCGCTGCTGGATTCACCACCGAGCAGCACATGCACCTGCTGGAGCGCGATGGTGATCCCGATACCGGCGAGCATGGCGTGCACCACCACCGGCGCCACCGCCAGCGCCGCGCGCGCTATCCGGCTCAAGCCGAACAGGATCTGCAGCACACCGGCGGCGGCGACGATGAAACATGTTGACCGCCAGCCGAATTGATGAATCGATTCGGCGACGACCACCGTCAGCCCGGCCGCGGGACCGCTCACCTGCAGCGCGGAGCCGCCCAGCGCACCGCCGACGATACCGCCGATCACCGCGGCGATGAGCCCGGCCGCCACCGGGGCGCCGGAGGCGATCGCGATACCGATGGACAGGGGTAACGCGACCAGGAACACCACGATCGAGGCAGGTACATCGTGCCGCAGGATCGAGGTCGGATCCAGGGCGGGCAGGCGGAATCCGGACTCGGCCGTGGCTACGGACGAGCCCGATTCGGGCGGTGACACAGAGGAATTCGGGCCAGTGGTTGCCATTGGTCTCCTTCGCCGACTCGGCACGGGCCGAGGTCGGTTGACGATCAACATGTCCAGTCGGGCACAGACCGCGAACCGGCATCTCGCGGTGAAGCAGCTCCTCGGCACGGCAACGAGCCGAGTTTCAAACCATCGCTATGGTATTGGTAAAGACTTAGCAAAGCTTAAGAACGGATCTCCCGGCCGGTGATCACGCCACGACGAAGACCGAGCCGTAGCGATCCCACCATCGGAACCACCTCGAACCAACGAGCTCGACCACCAGAATACTGCTGAAAACCCATGCAGGACAGCTGGCCGAAGCTCAACGAGCAACGAGCGGACGAACCCTTCCGACGCGCCGTCACCACCGTGTCGGCGACATCCCCATAGTGAGGGATGCCACAGTCCGGCTCCACATATAGTAAAGAACTACCCAAACGTGACCAGAGGGGTGGTGAGACGAAAACGACAATCGGGACCCAATCGATACGTGTCATTGAGGCTCGGTGAACCACATCGCCCCGAGGTCACCCCCATGTGACCGGGCTGTCGCGACACAGCGCCCGCCGCGCCGGACAAACCCGATCCTAACCGAGAAAAATCCGCCCCGAACAGCGGAAACACAATGTTTACGGTGCGTGCGCAACCGGTATCCGAGTCCGCCGCGGGCCCCGGTCCTACGACCACGGGGTCCGGTTCACCGGACATCTCCACGACAGCCACCGGCAACCTCCCGGGCGTATCGTCCGCGGCGTGTCGGACCGGGGTATCGATTTCCAGCCGGACAGCGGCGATCCCAAGCGGGTAACGCTGACTTCCGGACTGCCGGAGGGAGTTTCGCGAGCGGTGTCGCGGGAATCCTCACCGACCGCCCGGCCGAATGGGGCCAGGAGTTGATCCACCAGCACGCCTACCGCTGCGATCGGTGCGGTTCGATGCAGTACTTCGCCGACGGGTATCTCGCTCACCCTCTTCCCACCGGACCGGAATCGGATCAGGACCGGCCCCGGACCTGATCGGGCACCGTATCCGGCGCGGGCCGCGCTACCGGCCGGATATCAGCCGAACAGCGCGGCCAGCGCCGTACGGTCCACCTTGCCCCGGGGCGTACGCGGGAGCCGCTCCACCACCCGGATCCGGTCGGGCATACTCGGGCTCGGGAGAAGCGCGCGCAACCGCTTCCGGATCTCCTCGACGCCGGGTCCGGCGTTGGCCACCACCACCGCGGCCACCGGCACCTGGCCCCAACGCTCGTCCGCGATCCCGATACACGCGGCCTCGATGACACCCGCAACGGCGGCCAGCGCGGCCTCCACCGCTGCCGGTTCCACATTCAGACCGCCCCGGATCAGCATCTCGCCGTCGCGCCCGAACAGACGTAATCTGTTGCCCGACAGAGCTCCCCGGTCCCCGACGGAGAACCAGCCGTCGACCGGGCCGTCCGTCACACCCGCCTCGGTCAGATAACCGGTGAAGACCATATCGCTGCGCACATGGACGCGGCCGTCGCGGATCCGCACCTCGACGCCGTCGAACAGTTCCCCGGCCGAACTCTCGTCGGTATCGCCGAGGCCGCGGTCGAACGAGACGAAACTCAGCTCCGAAGCCCCGTAGAAATGGGTGAGGGTGGCCGCGGGCAGCGCCTCCTGCAGGGCCGCGCGTCCCGGCCGGGGCCAGCGCGCCGCCGAGGACAGCACCTCACGCACACCGGCGATCGGACCGGATGCCGAACGCACCACATCCCAGGCGATGGCGGGCACCGAGTACAGATGAGTCGGGCGGTCGGTCAATGCCGCGGTGACCGGGCGCAGATCGACCGCCGCGCCCCGGGTCAGCGCGTGCAGCGCGCCGTAGAGGAAATGCGTGTGGTCGAGCACGCCGGGTGTGGACACCCGATCGCCCGCGCCGATATCGAAGGTCGCGTCGGACCGGTCGAGCGTCGCCGCCCAGGACCGCTGATCGCGGACGAACAGCTTCGGTTCACCGGTGGTGCCGGAGGTGATCCCGACCAGGAGCTCACTGTCGGGACGCGCCCGGCCGGCCGCGCCGCCGGAGTCCAGATCCGCGACGGTGCGGATCGGCCCCGCCCAGCCCAGCCGGCGCAGCAACCGCGGATGCCCGGCGGCGGCGCACACGTGTGCGGGCCGGGCCAGTCGCAGTACCCGGTCCAGCTGCCGCGGCAGCAGGTGCCGGTGCAGCAGTACCACCCCGACCCCGGCGTACATCGCCGCCGCGACCGTGACCAGCGAGTCGATATCGGAGGTGGGTAGCACCGCGACCCGCTCCACGCCGTCCAGTCCGGCCGCGGTACGACCGACCCGGTCCCAGAACTCGCCGTAGCCGATCCGCTCCCCGGCAGCGACCACGGCCGTGGCCGACGGGTCCGCCGCCGCCTGGCGTTCGATCCGGTCGGCGAGCAGTTCAGTCATCGTCCACTCCGCGGGCGGCCAGCGCGTCGCCCATCGCGTCGGCGGTGCGCAGCGCCCGGACCAATACGGGGGTCGCCAACGCGGTGACCGACCACTGCAACCCCCGGGCCCGCCGCGCGTCGGCGACCTCGCGCACGATCCCGGCCAGCAACGGCACGCAGCGGATGGCCAGCGCCAGCAACAGACCGATGTGCTCCGGATCGACGCCGATATGCCGCAGCGGGCCCAGCGCGCGGGTGACGGCGTCCAACATATCGGTGACCCGGGTCGTCAGGGTGACCAGTGCCGCCAGTGCGACCGAGATCAGCTGCAGTCCGCACACCACCGTCGCCCGCGCGGGCGAGGTCGTCAGCACCTGCACCACCGCGATGAGCGCCAGCATCCAGACCACCGGCCGCAATTGCGCCAGCGCCACCCGCCACGGGATCCGGGCGAGCACGAACAGGACCGCGGCGAGCACCGCGAGCAGCCCGGTCTGCGCGGGTGTCCGCACGAGAACGGTGGCCGCCACGATGATCACGACGAGCGACAGGAGTTTCACACCGGCGGGAGTGCGGTGCAGCAGCGATCGGCCGGGTAGGTACAGCCCGATCACTCGATCAGCTCCCGATAGGCCGGTACCGCCGCCGCGGGGGTGCCGTCGAAGACCACCGCGCCGTCGTCGACGACGATCACGCGTTCGAAGCTGTCGAGCAGTCCGAGCTGATGGGTCACCACGATCACCTGCTGGTCCACCGAGTCCAGCGCGGCGGCGACAGCGCGGGCGTTGCGCAGATCCAGCAGGGTGGTCGGTTCGTCGGCGACGATGACCTCGGGGCGCCGGATCAGCACAGCCCCCAATGCCAGCAGCTGCTTCTGCCCGCCCGACAACAGATGTGACGGATGTTCGGCGTGGGCGGCCAGGCCGAAGCGGTCCAGCGTCGCGGCCACCCGCTCGGCGATCTCGGTCCTGTTCAGACCGGTGCGCCGCAGCGAGAACGCCAGATCCTCGGCGACCGTGGGCATCACGATCTGGGAATCCGGATCGGTGAAGACGAAGCCCACCTTGCGCCGGACCTTCGCGCCCTTGCGCGCCGCATCGATACCGTCCACCGTCACGCTGCCCGAGGTCGGCGCCAGCAGACCGTTGATCATCCGGGCCAGCGTCGACTTCCCCGACCCGTTGGCGCCGATGATGCCGACCCGGCGTTCGGTGATACGCAGATCCACCTCGCGCAGCACCCGGCGTTCGCCGTACCGGTGACTCACCCCGTCGAAAACGATTTCGCTCATCCCACCCGCTCCACGAGTACAGCGATCCCCTGCCCGCCACCGATGGCGCAGGCCGCCAGCCCGAGCGCCGGGCCGTCCGGCCGCAACATCTGGCTCGCCAGCCGGACCAGCAGTACCGCGCCCGAAGCACCCCAGGGGTGGCCCATGGCGATCGCACCGCCTTCCGGGCAGAGCATCGATTCGTCCAGGCCCAGTTCGTCGGATACCGCGAGCACCACCGAGGCGAAAGCCTCGGTGATCTCGACGATTCCGAGATCGGCGACCGAGTATCCGGTCCGCCGCAGTACCTTCCGGATCGCGGGCACCGGCCCCAGCCCGGGTAGCGCGGGGTCCGATCCGCTCACCGCCGATCCGAGGATCCGCAGCGCCGGCAGTCCGGCCGCCCGCGTCTCGCTCGTCACCGCGAGTACCGCCGCACCGTCGGAGATACCGCACGAGTTACCCGCGGTCGCGGTGCCCGTCGCGCCGAAGCTGGGCCGGAGCCGGGCCAGCCGCTGTGCGGTCATTCCCGGGCGGATGCGCTGGTCACGACTCACTCCGGCCACCGGCACGATCTCCGGGCCGAAATCGGTGGCCGCGGCCCGGCTGTGGGATCGCGCCGCGTAGGCGTCCTGGCGTTCCCGGCCGATACCGCGGATACGGGCGAGGTCGTCGGCGGCGGCACCCATATCCGGGTCCGGGAATCCGTCGGGGGCGAAGGGGGCACGGGTGTAGCGCACGGGTTCGCACCCGGGCGCCGGCGGCCAGAACCGCCACGGGGCGGTACTCGCGGATTCGACCCCACCGGCCAGGATCAATTCGTCCCCGCCGCCGCGTACCCGCAGCGCCGCCTGCATCACCGCGTCGAGTCCGGAACCGCACTGCCGGTCCACGGTGACCCCGGGCACGTGCTCGCCGAGCCCGGCCCGCAGCGCCGCGACCCGGGCCGGGTCGCCACCGGGACCGAGACAGTTGCCGAGCACCACATCGTCGATCTCGTCGTCGACCCCGTCCGCGCGCAACGAGCCCGCCACGGCCGCCAGCACCGGCGCCGCCAGATCGGTCACCGTCGACTCGGCGAACCCGTGACCGGCCGTGCCGATCGGAGTGCGCCGCGCGGCGACGAGAACAGGAACAGCACTCACGCCAGCAAGTCTTTCAAGCGGCCGCGGGCCACCTTCCCGGCGGTCGTCGTGGGAAGCTCGCCGACCCGGACCCAACGGCGCGGAACCGCCTCCCGGCTCAGCAGCCCACGAGCCCGGCGCCGCACGTCGCCGATCTCGACGCCGTCCAGTTGCACTGCCGCCGTGATCGTTTCACCGAATCCCGCGTGCGCGGATCCGATCACCGCGACCGCCACCACGCCGTCGATACCGCCGAGGACCCGTTCCACGTCCTCGGCGACGACCGTGGTGCCCCCGACGTTGATCACCGCTTCACCCCGGCCACGCACCTCGAGGGCACGGTCGTCCCCGAGCACTGCCAGATCGCCGACACAGAACCATTCGGGCGCCCCGAGCACCGTGTAGGGCGACCGGATGTGGAGCAGACCGTCCCGGATCTCGGCATCCACCTCGTCGAACAACCGCAGCGGTTCGGGCACGCGACGGGCCGCGACCAGGGAGACCTCGGAGGAACCGTAGTACTCGATTACCCGCAGATGACCGGCCGCGGCCAGCGCGCCGGGGTCCGGCGCTATCCCGGCCACGATGGCCGTACGCAGCGCGGGTGCGGTACGCACCACCTCCCGCAGGACCGCCGGGACGGCGTGCACGACGGTGGCGTCCCGTGGATCGTCGGTCACGCACGCCCCGCACCAGAGTGCGTGCAGCGCCCCGAACAGATGCATGGTCGCGTGCAGCGGGCCGGTGAGCAGCACTCGGTCGGCGGCCGTGACACCGGTGACCGCGGTGAACGCCGGGAAGCTGTCGTACCAGGAGGCGGCCGTCCGGGCGAGTGGGCGGGGCCGCCCGGTCGACCCCGAGGTGGCGACGAGCAGATAGGCCGAATCCGGTACTCGGGTCCGAGCCGGGCGCGCGGCGGGGTCTTCGACGGCGACCGGCACCCCACGGCGAGCGGCCGCGCAGACGCAGACGAGGGCCTCGGCCGGGGGGAGGGTGGACGCGTCGTATCCGGCCGGGCCCGGTTCGTACCGGTCGATCCAGCGGTCGACGGCGCGATCGAGGCCTGCGTAGGTCAGGACCCGGCCGTCGATATCGAGTGCGGGTGTCCCGCCGGCTCCGCCGAGCGCGCCGCTAGGCACGGATCAGTCCGGGATAGGCGCGGTGCACGCCCTTGGCCACCATGGTCGCGACGACCACCTTGAGCAGATCACCGGGCAGGAACACACCGTTGGAGGTGATCGCCGGCCACAACCCGATATCGGTGCGCAGCAGCAGGCCGACCGTACCGAAGAAGTAGATCACCACGATGCCGCCGGTCACATTGACGAGCAGTGCGGGTACCACCGGATACTTCGGCACGATCCGGGCCGTGCAGAGGCCGATGAACAGCGCCGCCGGGATCCAGCCCACCAGATATCCGGCGCTCGGGCCGGCCAGTGCCGTCAGTCCGGTGCGGCCGCCCGACAGCAACGGCAGCCCGATGATCGTGAGCGCGATGAACACCGCGACAGCGGCCGTCCCCTTTCGCGGTCCCAGGATCGCCCCGGCCAGCACGACGCCGAGGGTCTGTACGGTGATCGGTACACCGCTGAACCCGACCGTGATGGCACCCGGTAACCCGAGTGCCGCGATCAACGCGGCGAACACCGCGATCTGTGCCATATCGCGCGCGGTGATACCGGCCCGCGGCATCCGCTCGTTTTCGACACCGCTCACCGCGATACCTCCGCCACACCAAGACTTGAACGACGTTCAAGATAGCAATCCCCGAGATCGCGACCCCCGGCCGCCCCCGGTCCTCCTTCGTCCGGTGGCCCCCGCAGCCACGGACCCCCCCTCCGACGGCCGCACGATTCCGGCCCGGACCCCGCCCCCGGGCACCCCGCACGACCCGGTCGTACGGTGATCGATGACCTGGATCGCCGCAGGACCGCCCGGAGGGACGACGATGACGCAGCCGATACCGACCGCGACGCACTGGGGAAACTTCCGTATCGGCCGCGACGACGACGGCGGCCTCCGCGTCACCCCCGCCGAGCACGACCCCGATCCCTCGCCCATCGGCCGCTCGCTCACCGCACTGCACGATCCCGACCACCGCATCGGACGGCCCGCTGTCCGGCTCGGCTACTACCGGGACCGCGAAAACAGTGACACCTCGATGCGCGGCCGGGAACCCTTCGTCGAGGTCGACTGGGACGAAGCACTCGATATCACCGCCGGTGCGCTGCGGTCGACGCGGGAGCGGGCGGGGAACCGGGCCATCTACGGCGGCTCCTACGGCTGGGCCAGCGCCGGCCGGTTCCACCACACCCAGGGCCAGATCCATCGCTTCCTGCGCATGTTCGGCGGTTACACCGCCTCGGTCGATAC
>JABFXT010000630.1 GCA_013361595.1 Nocardia sp.
GGTGACCGTGACCAGCCGGGTGATGTCGGTGCCGGAGTTGGTGATGAACTGCTTGTTGCCGTTGATCACCCAGCTGTCCCCGTCTTCGACGGCGGTGGTGCGAGATCCGCCCGCATCGCTGCCGGCGCCCGGTTCGGTGAGGCCGAACGCGCCCAGGTTCTGTCCGCTCGCCAGGCGCGGCAGCCACTCCTGCTTCTGTTTCTCGTCACCGAAGCGATAGATCGGCATGGCGCCGAGCGAGACACCGGCCTCGAGGGTGATGGCGACGCTCTGGTCGATTTTGCCGAGCTCCTCGAGGGCCAGGCAGAGCGCGAAATAGTCGCCGCCCATCCCGCCGTACTCCTCCGGGAACGGCAGCCCGAACAAGCCCATCCGCGCCATCCCCGAGACGACCTCGTAGGGGAAGCTGTGCTCGGCATCGTGTTTCGCCGCCACGGGGGCGACCACCTGGTTCGCGAAATCCCGGACGGTCAGCGCCAGGTCGCGGTAGTGCTCGGGCAGTGTGCCGGTGGACAGGAAATCGGTCACCTGTGCCTCATCTCGTTGTCGGGGACGGTTTCGCCGGTGCGCGGACCGGAATCAGCTCGGGGCGGGTTCGGGGGCGGCCGCGGCCGATTCGTCGCCGGGCCCGGGCGCCGGTTCCGGATGCACTCGCGCGAGTACCTCGTCCAACCGCACCGAGGTGCCCGCGGTGACGAGTACCTCGACGGTCCCGGCCAGCGGCGCGGTGAGCGAATGCTCCATCTTCATGGCTTCGACCACCAGGATCGGTTCGCCCGCGGTCACCGGTTTCCCGGATTCCGCCGTCACGGCGAGCACCGTTCCCGGCATGGGACTGCGGATCTCGGCGTCGTGCGCGGCGGCGTCACCGGCGCGCACGGATTCCTCGGCCAGTTCGCGCAACAGCGCCACACTCGCATCTCCGGCGACCCAGATCGCGGCCGCGGATTCCGCGACGCGGTATTCCCGGCGGATACCGTCGAGGGTGAGGGTCACGGTGTGGACGACCGTCCCGGCGGGGAGTCCGGTGGCGGTGGCGTCCGGGCCGAGTTCGGCTGTCGCGGAGGCGGATTCACCGTCCCCGACGCGGATTTCGGCATTGTCGGGGGTGCCGGTGAGATCGACGTGCACCACCCGGTCGCCGCCCGCCAGCCGGATCCGGATCGGCGCCTGCGCACCGACCCGCCAGCCGCTCGGATACGCCCACGGATCGGCCGGACCGGCCGGCCAGCGCCGCAACCACCGGTACACGGCAGCGGCCGCGAAGAGGTCGTCGGCGACCGGTGGCGCCCGGAAATCACCGGCCCGCCGGTCCAGGAGCGCGGTGTCCAACCGGCCCGCCGCCACATCCGGATCGGTCAGCAGGAAGCGCAGGAAGTCGATATTGGTCCGGACGCCGAGCAGCACGGTATCGCCGAGCGCGCGGTCCAGGGTGGCCAGCGCGGTGTCGCGGTCGTGACCGTGTGCGACGACCTTGGCGAGCATGGGGTCGTAATCGCTGCCCACCACCGTGCCCACCGCGAGCCCGGAATCCACCCGGACTCCCGGACCGCCGGGTTCGGCCAGGTCCAGGACGGTGCCGCCGGTCGGCAGGAAATCGCGGGCCGGGTCCTCGGCGTACACCCGGGCCTCGACGGCATGGCCGTGCAGCCGGATATCGTCCTGCCGCAGCCGGATCCGTTGCCCGGCCGCGATCCGGACCTGGCATTCCACCAGGTCGAACCCGGTGACCAGCTCGGTGACCGGATGCTCCACCTGCAGACGAGTGTTCATCTCCATGAAGAAGAACTCGTCCGGCCGGTCGGCGGAGACGATGAACTCCACCGTGCCCGCGCCCACATAGTCGACACTGCGCGCGGTGGCGCAGGCGGCGTCACCGATCCGCTCCCGGGTGGCGGGATCGAGCAGAGGCGACGGCGCTTCCACGATCACCTTCTGGTGACGCCGCTGCAGACTGCATTCCCGTTCGCCCAGATGCAGCACGGTGCCGTGGGTATCGGCCAGGATCTGCACCTCGATATGCCGGGGGCGGGTGACGAAACGTTCCAGGAACAGGGTGTCGTCCCCGAATGCGGACGCGGCCTCGCGCCGGGCACTGACCAGCGCCGCGGGCAGATCCGCGGGATCGTCGACCCGCCGCATACCTTTGCCGCCACCACCCGCGGACGGTTTCACCAGGACCGGGTAACCGATATCGCCGGCCGCGGCGATCAGTGCGGTATCGGTCAGTCCGGGTTCGGCGATCCCCGGGACCACGGGCACGCCGGAGGCAGCGACCGTGGTCTTCGCGGTGATCTTGTCGCCCATGATCTCGATCGCCTTCGCCGGGGGACCCAGGAAGACGATCCCGGCGGCATCGAGCGCGGCGGCGAAAGCCGCATTCTCGGAAAGGAATCCGTATCCGGGATGCACCGCGCCCGCCCCGGTGCGCCGAGCGGCCTCGACGACCCGGTCGATACTCAGATAGCTGTCCCGGGCCGGTGCCGGACCCAGCCGTACCGCCGTATCGGCGGCCCGGACATGCGCGGCGCGGGCGTCGGCGTCGCTGTACACCGCGACCGGGCGCAGGCCCATGGCCCGCAGTGTCCGGATGACCCGCACCGCGATCTCGCCGCGATTGGCCACCAGCACCGTGTCGAAAGGCAGGGGATGGTCGGAATTCAGCATGGTGATCACATCCGGAAGACGCCGTAGGAGACCGGTTCCAGTGGCGCCTGCGCGCACACCGAGAGCGCCAGTCCGAGCACTGTGCGGGTATCGGCGGGGTCGATGACACCGTCGTCCCACAGCCGGGCCGTCGAGTAGTAGGGGTTGCCCTGCGCCTCGTATTGCCGGCGGATCGGTTCCTTGAACGCCTCCTGATCGGCCTCGCTCCACGGTTGGCCGTTACCGTCGAGCTGATCGCCGCGCACGGTGGCCAGTACCGACGCCGCCTGTTCGCCGCCCATCACCGATATCCGGGCATTGGGCCACATCCACAGGAAACGCGGTGAATAGGCCCGGCCGCACATCGAATAGTTCCCGGCGCCGTAGGAGCCGCCGATCACGACGGTCAGTTTGGGCACTCGCGCGCAGGCCACGGCGGTCACCATTTTCGCGCCGTGTTTGGCGATACCGCCGGCCTCGTAATCGCGGCCGACCATGAAACCGGTGATGTTCTGCAGGAACAGCAGCGGGATCTCACGCTTATCGCAGAGTTCGATGAAATGGGCACCCTTCATGGCGGATTCGCTGAACAGCACCCCGTTGTTGGCGACGATGCCCACCGGATGGCCGTGGATATGCGCGAAACCGGTGACCAGGGTGGTGCCGTATTCGGCCTTGAACTCCTGGAGTCCGGCAGCGCCGGTGGTATCGGCGTCGACGATGCGGGCGATCACTTCGCGCACGTCGTAGGGCGTGCGCAGATCGGCCGGGACGATGTCGTAGAGCTCGTCGACCGGTGCGGCGGGTTCGCGGGCGGGCCGCACCGCCCAGGCCGGTTCCGGCCGCGGACCCAGGGTGGCGACGATCCGGCGCACCGTGCGCAGCGCGTCGCGGTCGTCGTCGGCGAGATGGTCGGTGACCCCGGAGGTACGGGAATGCAGGGCGCCGCCGCCCAGTTCCTCGGCGGTCACCACCTCGCCGGTGGCCGCTTTCACCAGTGGCGGTCCGCCGAGGAAGATCGTGCCCTGGTCGCGCACGATGACCGCCTCGTCGCTCATGGCCGGGACATACGCCCCGCCCGCCGTGCACGAACCCATGACAGCGGCGATCTGGGCGATCCCACGGGCGCTCATGGTGGCCTGGTTGTAGAAGATACGACCGAAATGTTCGCGGTCGGGGAACACCTCGTCCTGTTCGGGTAGGTAGGCGCCGCCGGAATCCACCAGGTACACGCACGGCAGATTGTTGTGCAGTGCCACTTCCTGGGCGCGCAGATGTTTCTTCACCGTGACGGGGTAGTAGGTGCCGCCCTTGACCGTGGCGTCGTTGGCCACGATCACGCATTCGCGGCCGGAGACGCGGCCGATACCGGTGATGATGCCGGCGCCGGGAGAATCCCCGCCGTACATCCCGTCGGCGGCCAGCGGGGACAGTTCCAGGAACGGGCTGCCGGGTTCGAGCAGCTGGTCCACTCGGTCGCGCGGCAGCAGTTTGCCGCGGGCGATATGACGCT
>JABFXT010000249.1 GCA_013361595.1 Nocardia sp.
CAGGGTCGCGCGTTCGGCGATCGTATTGCCGGTGCGGCGAACCAGGGAGGTCCGATAGAGACGGTCGACGGCCTCCGGCTCGAGACCCGCCAGAATCGCTTTCCCACCGGCCGTCGAGTAGGCGGGAGCGCAGCCGCCCACCTGGGAGGGCAGCCGGGCGGCGAACCGGCCGCCCACTTTGTCGAGATACCGGCTGTCGCCACCGTCGAGCACGGTCAGATGCACCACCATCCCGGTCCGCAGGTGCAGTTCGTGCAGCAGCGGTGCCGCGGCCGCCCGGATCCGGTCGTTCCCGTCCCGGCCGCCGAGACCGAGCGCACGACGACCCAGCGCGTAACCCAGCGAGGTGTGCTCGATCCAGCTCGACTGGGTCAGCTGGTGCAGGATGCGGTAGACGGTGGATCGGGGCAGTTGCGCGCGGCGCGCGACCTCCTCGAGGGACAACCGCGTCGCGCGACTGTCGAACGCATCCAGAATCCGGGTCATCCGCTCGACCATGGACGGCGGCAGGTCCGGCTTCCCGGCTTGCTCGGCAGCGCCCGTACCCGAATCAATGATGGTCATCGACATCTCCAAATGAGCTGTTCAGAAGCCTTTCATAGGCAAAAACTGAAATTGATTCTCGCATCACAGTAGCACTCGCCGGCGCCTGCGGAGCCGAATCGGCGAGTTATCTGCGCGGAACAGCCCAACGGCCGGGGCGGCATACACCACCCCGGCGTGATCGCGCCGGGGCCGGTCTCAGGACCAGCGGGCCTGGCCACCGTCGAGCGGAACGGTCGCGCCGGTCAGATAGCCGGCATCCGGCCCTACCAGGAAGGCGACGGCGCGACCGATATCGTCCACACAGTCACCGATCCGGCCGAGCGGGATGGTCGCGACGAACTCGGCCGCTTCCTCCGGATTGTGTTCGGTCCACCATTTCAGCCCGGGCGAGAGCGCGTGCGGGGCGACCGCGTTCACCCGGATACCGTCCCGTCCCCATTCGCTGGCGGCGGTCCGGGTCAGCGACCGCATCGCCTCCTTCGCCGCCGCGTACAGCCCGTACCCGCTGGCATCCCAGCGCACCGCCGCCGAGGTGACCATATTGACGATCGCGCCACCACCACGAGCCTTCATATACGGATGGCACGCCTGCATCAGCCGGAGGGTGGCCACCGGGCCGGTGGTGAGCGCCTGGTCCATGAGCTCGGGGGTGATATCGAGCAGCGGGCCCAGCGCACTCTGATTCGCGTTGTTGATCAGGATATCGATTCCGTCGAACAATCCCGCCACCTGCTCGACCAGCGGCTGCAGCAGGTCGGTGGCGCCGATATCGCAGACGACCGGCTCGGCCCGGCCGCCCGCCGCCCGGATGTGCTCGGCGGTCGCGTGCAGTTTGGCCTCCGTCCGCCCGACCACCGCGATCGACGCACCCGCCGCGGCGAGTGCGTACGCGATCCCCTGCCCCACGCCCTGTCCACCCCCGGTGATGATCGCGACCTTGCCGTCCAGTGCACCCATTGCCGATCGTCTCCCGTTCTCCGCTGTGATGTGGCAGCGCGGGGCGGAACGCTAGCCGCGGCGGCGGGAGCCGTTGTGAGCGCGGTCTCGCTCAGTGGCAACGCCGGCCGGGCTTTCCGGCGCGCCGTGAGAGGTTGCCAGCAGCTGGGCACCGTGAACGAGAGAGGCGCCACCATGACGACACCGGCAGACGCAGCGCAGCGGCTGAACGAAGTCATCACCCGTCTGACCGGCCCGGGTGGCCGTTTCGAGATAGTCCCCGAAGAGGTCCTCGGCGCCACCATGCCCGTGATGCGCCATCGCGGCCGGACGGTGGGCGAGCTGGTGGCGGCCTCGCGCGCCTGGGCAGACCGGGACTACCTGGTGACGGCCGACCGCCGCATCTCCTACCGGCAGCATCTGGATGCCGTGGCCGCCCTCGCGACCGCACTGCGCGACGATTACGGAGTGGGCCGGGGTGACCGGGTCGCGATCCTGGCGGCCAACTGTCCCGAATGGGTGATGACCTTCTGGGCGACGCAATGTCTGGGCGCCGTGAGTGTCGGGCTCAACAGCTGGTGGATGCCCCGGGAGATCGAATACGGGCTCGGGCACTGCCGGCCGACGGTGTTGATCGTCGATGCCAGACGTGCCGCCCTACTGGCCGAGATCGATACCGCGGGGATCACCGTCCTCACGGTCGAGGAGGATGTGCCGCGGCTCGTCGCCGCCCGGTCCGGCGCCGAACTGCCGCGGGCCGATATCGACGAGGACGATCCGGCGGTCATCCTCTACACCAGCGGTACCAGCGGGCGGCCCAAAGGTGCGCTGCATTCGCAACGCAACCTCCTGGCCGTTGTCGACTACCACCGTTTCTCCGACGCGCTCGGCGCCGCATTCACCGGGCGCGCCTGGTCCGATACCGAGCCGAGCCCGCTGCGCTACCTGCTGACCTCACCGCTCTTCCATATCGCCAGCCTGCACAACCTGATCGTGCCGCGACTCGCGACGGGGAGCACAGTGGTGCTGTACCAGGGCGCGTTCACCGCGGACAAGGTGCTGGGAACGATCGAACGAGAGCGGGTCACGAACTGGGGCGCGGTCCCGACCATGGCGTCGCGTCTGCTCGAACACGACGAGACCGACCGCTACGATCTCTCCTCCCTGACCGGATTCGCGCTGGCCTCGGCTCCCTCCTCGATCGCGCTCAAGGATCGGCTGCGGCAACGGTTCCCGTTCGCCCGCGACGCGTTGGTCGACAGCTACGGACTCACCGAATGCAGTACCGCGATCGCGGTCGCCACCACCGCCGATCTCCAGCAGTTCCCGGGTACTCTCGGCCGGCCGATCCTCACCGTGTCGGTGGAGATCCGTGACCCGTTCGGCGAGCGGGTACCCGACGGCACCGAGGGCGAAGTGTGTGTGCGGAGCCCGTTCGTCATGCTCGGATACTGGGCGGACGAGGCGGCCACCGCCGCGTCGATCACCGCCGACCGCTGGTTGCGCACCGGCGATTTCGGCATTCTCGAGGAAGGCCGGCTGCGGCTCACCGGCCGCCGTTCGGATCTGATCCTGCGCGGCGGCGAGTACGTCTACCCCACCGAGATCGAGCAGTGTCTCGACGAACATCCCGATATCGCGGAGTGCGCGGTCGTCGGCGCCGCGCATGAGGATCTCGGACAGGAAGTGGCGGCGATCGTCGTCGCCCGGCCCGGCGCCACGGTAGACGCGGAAGAGCTACGCGAGTACGCCGCCGCGCGGCTGTCGTATTTCAAAGTGCCGACCCGCTGGCGGATCACCACCGAGCCGCTGCCGCGCAATGCGACCGGAAAGGTGGTCCGGCGCGATCTCACCGCCTGACCCGGGTGCGCGGCTCGCCGGTATCGCGGGCCCGCGCATCCCCGTCCGTACCACCTGCTCCGGTGCCCGCCGCGGATGTCATCGCGCCGCGAACGACTCCGGCCATTCCGCGAGCAGCAGATCGCAGGCCACCCGGAGATCCGCTTCGGCGTCCGCGATGGTGATCCGCCCGTTGAGGCAGGACTGGATGATGCCGAAAACCGAGTGGATCAGCACCCGGAGCAGCCGGGCGTCCCGTTCGGTGACCTGTTCGATCCCGGCGGCGTCGTAGAGCAGTTGCCGGAAATTGCGATCCACTCCGGCGGTATCGGGAACAGCGGATGCCTTCGCCGTGCTGTTGGACTGGATCATCGCCGTCGCCAACAACGGACGGCGCAGCAGCCCGCGAACCACCTGGAGCAATGTGTCGTGGACCGCGTCCTTCGCGCTCTGTTCCGGATCCAGGGGCCGGGCGTATTTCGCACTCATCCGATCGATCTGATCGAGCATGACCGCGACGAAGAGATGGGTCTTGGACGGGAAGTAGCGATACAGGGTCGCGACCGCGACACCCGCCAGTTTCGCCACCTCGTGCATCTGGACTCGTTCGAGCTCTTTACCGGCGGCCAGGGTGGCGGCGGCGGCCAGTATCCGCACCACCCGGGCATGCTGCTCGGTGGAACTGGGTGCCGCGGCATCGCGCGTTTCGGCGATTCTCGGCATCGGCGCCCCTTTCTCGTCCCACCGCCGTCCCGGCGGCACCGCCCGCCCGAGACGAACTTCGGCCGCTCCGCACCGGATGGGACTACCCGTCTGCAGAGTCGACGCT
>JABFXT010000264.1 GCA_013361595.1 Nocardia sp.
ACTGATGGGGCGCTTCGCCTCCGGTGAGCTGCGACCGCTGCCTTATCGGGTGTTCCGTCCCGCACAGACCGAGGCGGCGTTCCGGCAGCTGGCCGCCGCCCGGCATGTGGGCAAGGTGGTCCTCGCGATGGACGAACGGCAGGTCGCGGTGGTCCGTCCGCCGAACCCGCCGTCGTTCGGCGGAACCTGGCTGGTCACCGGTGGTCTAGGCGGTTTCGGGCTCGCCATGGCGGAGGCGCTGGTGGAGTCGGGGGTGCGCAGTCTGGTCCTGCTCGGCCGCTCCGGGATCAGTGGGGGCGAACAGGCGGCCCGGGTCGACTCCTTGCGCGAACGCGGTGTTCGGGTGACGGTCGAGGCCGCGGACGTCTCCTCGCGAGCCGAACTGGCCGCGGTGCTGGATCGCATCGTCGATCCGGTGCCGCCGCTGCGCGGTGTGCTGCACTGCGCGATGGTGCTCGACGATGCGCTGCTGGCCGATCTGGACGCCGACTGGGTGCGTACCGTTCTGGCTGCCAAGGCCTTCGGTGCCCGGCATCTCGACGAGCTGACCGCCGATCTGCCACTGGAGGCCTTCGTACTGTTCTCCTCGGCCACCTCGATGGTGGGCAACCGGGGCCAGGGCAACTACGCGGTGGCCAATGCCTTCCTGGATCAGCTGGCCCACACCAGGCGGGCCCGCGGCCAGGTGGCGTTGTCGGTGAACTGGGGTGCGATCTCCGATGCCGGTTATGTGGCCCGGCACGACGATATCGGCCGCTTCGTGGCCGCGACCGGTATGCGCGGATTCACCGCCGCGGCGGCCTATCGGGCGCTCACCACGCTGTGGACCGGTACCGCGGCCCAGGTCGGGGTGCTCCCGATGGACTGGCCGCAGTTCTTCGGTCATCACGGCATCACCCCGGAAACGCACCCCCGCTACGAGCGGCTGGCCGCCCGGGCCACCGGAGCGGTCTCGGCGGCGGCCGGTGGATCGCTGCGGCAGCAACTGGATGCCTGCGCCGCGGGCGCGCGGGCCGAACTACTGAGCGGGGCGCTGAAGACCCGGCTCGCGGCGGTTCTCGGTATCCCGCTCGACACGCTGGACGAGAACATGCCGCTGATGGACTACCTGGACTCCCTGCTGGCGGTGGAGATCAGCGCCTGGCTGGAACGGGAGCTCGCGATCAAGGTCACGATCATGGAACTGATGAAGGGGCCGAGTGTGCTGCAGCTGTCGGATCTGGTGCTGGAACGGCTCGAGCGTCGATGACCGCCCTGGACGAGATCGCCTTAGCGCTACCGAAGGCCGGCATCACCCTGCGGGGCCGGCGCAGCCGGGACGGCAGCGGCTTACCCGTGCTGTGCCTGCACGGCATTCTGGACAATTGCGCCGGTTTCGATCCGCTGGCCGGATACCTCACCGGCGTCGATCTGATCGCGATCGACCTACCCGGGCACGGGTTGTCGGATCCGGTGCCCTCGATCGTCTGCGACTACCTCGACTACGCGGCCTGTGTCCTCGAACTGGCCCACACCCAGGGCTGGGACCGGTTCCGGCTGATCGGGCATTCGCTCGGCGGCGCGGTGGCGTCGCTCGTCGCCGGGATACATCCGGACAAAGTGGACCGGCTGGTTCTCATCGACTCCATCGGGCCGCTGTCCGCCGAACCGGATCGCGCGGTGTCCGGGATCGCGCGATACCTCGATACCTATCTCCGCGGCGACGGGCATCCGGTGTATCGCAGCCGGATGCACGCGGTGAAGACCCGGGTCCAGCTGGCCGATATCCTGCTCGATACCGCGGAACTGCTGGTGGACCGTGATCTGGTGGAGGTTCCGGACGGATTCTCCTGGCGCCACGACATACGGCTCAATCGCGGTATCACCCCGACGCTGCCGGAAGAGCAGGTGCTCGCCTTCCTCGGGGAGATCACCGCCCCGGCACTGCTGGTGCTGGCCGAGCGCACCGCGCTGGTGGAACCCTATTACCCGGTCCGGATCGATACCGTCCCGAAGCTGCGCCAGGTCACGCTTCCCGGCGGCCACCATCTGCATATCGAGAACGCCGAGGCCGTGGCCCAGGAGATCGCCGGATTCCTGATCTCGGGCTGACGTATTCCGCTCATCGGGCTTGCAGGACACCCGACAGAACGGATCGGTCCTCGCGTCCGGGAACGGTGGTGCGGTAGTGGTATTCGCCGTCGCCGGTCCAGATCCGGATGCGCAACGAGTCACCGGGGAACACTATGCCGGTGAAGCGGCCGGTGAAGCCGCGCAGTCGCGCGATATCGGCGTCGAGTACGGTATCGACCAGCGCCGCGCAGACCATCCCGTAGGTGCACACCCCCTGCATGATCGGTCCGTCCAGGCCGGCGGCGCGCGCGAAAGCCGGATCCGTGTGCACATTGTCGTGCAGCGAATTGTTCTTGCCGCAGCGTTGATACCGGACTGCCTGCTCCCGGTCGGTACGCACCACGACCTCCGCGTCCGGCGGCCGGGCCGGGGTGGCCGCGGTCACCGGGCGGGCAGCGGATCCGGCGGCCGTGCCCTCGCCACGCGCGTGTATCCGGGAGATCCCGGACACCAGCAGTGTCCCGTCGGCGCCGAGGAGTTCGGTGCGCTGCACCAGCACGGCCGCCGTACCGCGATCCTCGATGCCCAGCACCCGGCTACGGCACCGGGCACTGCCGGACTCCGGTAGCGCGGTGTGCACCCGCAGTTCCTGCTCCTGCTGCAACAGGGTGGCCAATGACAGGGTGATTCCGGGAAAACGGATCTCCGGGGGCCGGGAATGATAGAAATCCGGCGAGGCGACACCGAAGGCGCCGGGCGCGGTCATCGCGAAGGTGGGCAGCAGACCGTGTTGCCGGGTGGACTGGCCGACCGCATGCCGATAGCGCCGCGCATCCGCTTCGGTCCAATGGAATTCCTGTTCGGGGACCGTCAGACCGGTCGCGACGGGCACGTCTATCGGCACCGGCGGCCGTCCTGCTGCTCGCTGTTGCGTATCGCGGCCACGGGGGCAATCTACCCGGCTGCGCCTGTGGTGCGTTCCCGTGACCGGGGAAATTCCGGAGCCGTCGCGCGTCCGATCATGTTCCGGCGAAAGTCCTCCGATAGGCCGACGGCGACATGCCGAGTCCGCGCCGCATATGGTGGCGGAGGTTGTCCGGTGACCCGAGCCCGGACAACTGCGCCACCTCGTCCACCGAGAGACCGGCCGATTCGAGCAGCTCGCGGGCCCGGTCGATCCGGCGATCGCGGATCCACGCTCCCGGTGACATGCCCGTTTCGGCCCGGAACCGGCGTCTGAAGGTCCGTGGGCTCATCCGGGCCCGGGCCGCGAGCACCGCGACGCCGAGCGGCTCGGCGAGATGGGCCAGTGCCCAGGCCCGGGTCGCCGCCGTGCTGCGTTCGTCGTCATCGGGAACCTGGTGTTCGATGAACTGGGCCTGTCCGCCTTCGCGCCAGGGCGGTACGACGCAGTACCGGGCGACCCGGTTGGCCACGGCGGCACCGTGATCGCGGCGGATGATGTGCAGGCACAGGTCGATTCCGGCGGCCAGGCCCGCCGAACTGAGCACTGTGTCCTCGTCGACGAACAGCACGGTCTCGTCGAGTTCCACCGTCGGGAACAGGCGGCGGAAATCGCCGGCGTATCGCCAGTGGGTGGTGGCGCGGTGACCGTCGAATACCCCGGCGGCCGCGAGGACGAAGGCGCCGGTACAGATCGACACCATCCGGGCGCCGGCGGGCACGGTCGCCAGTGCGGCCGCGACCTCGGGTGTGAGGGTGCCGCCGGATCGCGCGGAGAGGTATTTCGTTCCCGGAACGATCACGGTGTCGGCGTGGGCGAGCACATCCGGTCCGGCCGCGGCGATCATCGAATATCCGGAGGTGGCCGGGACGGGTTTGCTGTCGAGCGAACACGTCACCACCCGGTAGAGCGGTGTGCCGTCGTCGGCGGTGGCCTCCCCGAACACCAGGGACGGGATGGTCGCGTCGAATCCGACCACCGGCTCCAGCAAGAGCACGGCGACCAGATGCGGCGGCCGGACCGGACGGTCACTGGCACGATTTTCACGCATATTGTCGATTCTGCCACTGGTGGACGGGTGGGTGACTGCCGGAAGCTGATCAGCGTGCTGACGAAGATCGATCCGGGT
>JABFXT010000762.1 GCA_013361595.1 Nocardia sp.
GGTTTCACCGCCGGACCGGGGCGCGGGCCCGCGGGCTTCGGAGCGTTACCGGCGACCGGAGCCGCAGCGGACTCGGCGGTCGGCACGGTATCGGCCGGGCTCGGGGCCGCGGGGGTCCGTGGACCGGGCCGGGGGCCGGGGGCCGCGGGTTTCGCCGAGGTCGCCGGACCGGGACGCGCGGAGGTCTTGGATCCGTTGGATCCGGATTTCGCGGGCGCTGATTTCGCCGCGAACGATTCACGGAGCCGACGCGCGACGGGTGCTTCCACCGTCGACGAAGCCGACTTCACGAACTCGCCCTGCTCCTTGAGCTTCGCGAGTAGTTCTTTGCTCGTGACACCGAGTTCTTTGGCCAACTCGTGCACGCGGGCCTTGCCTGCCACTGCTCTCCTCACTGAGAGGTCGAGCAGTGCCTCCCGCCTGCTGGCGGGGACCCGCACGACCTCGGGTTAACTCCGATGGACGTTCATCGTTGGGACTTCACGGTGTGCTCATGAGTGCTCGTGCCTGTTCTCGAGGTGGTGCTCAACGGCTGAGATATCCAGATGTCCGGACACTCGTAGTGCTCTGCCGATCGCTCGGCGCCGTACCGCTGTGCTCAGACAAGCCGAAAGGGGGTGCAGCCACGCACCCCGTCCGGAAAGTCTGCGCCGAGGATCGGGGACGATCGTGACTGCATCCGTACCGTCGCCGGTCGAACGCCCACACGCCACGATCCGCAGCAGTTCGGGGGCCGGTTCGCGTTTTCGGCAACCGACACACGTTCGCACGGGAACCGCCGGGCGCCGTAGCGCCGCCGACTCGTCATCACGTTCGTGGGCGGTAACCGAAGACTCGGACCGAACCTCGTACCACTCTACCGCTGACCGATCGGTGCCTTCCAACCCCGCCCCCGATGACGTCGCGCGGGGCGCGTCGGTACGGCGTGTTCGCTGGTCGCGCGATGGTGACCGCACGGGCACCGATTCGGGTTCGGGCGTCACCGGCGATGCGCCTCCGTCCGCACCGTTCCCCCGGCGTCGGGGGCCGCGTCGCTGCGGATATCGATACGCCAGCCGGTCAGCCGGGCCGCGAGACGGGCGTTCTGCCCCTCTTTACCGATGGCCAGCGAAAGCTGGAAATCCGGGACGACGACCCGGGCGGCCCGAGCATCCGGGTCCACAACTGTGACGGAAACCACTTTCGATGGGGAGAGTGCGTTGCCCACGAAAGTCGCCGGATCCTCGGCGTAATCGATGATGTCGATCTTCTCGCCGGCCAGCTCGCTCATCACATTGCGCACCCGCTGCCCCATCGGGCCGATACAGGCGCCCTTGGCGTTCACGCCGGAGACGGTGGAGCGGACCGCGATCTTGGAGCGGTGCCCCGCCTCCCGGGCGACTGCCACGATCTCCACCGATCCGTCCGCGATCTCCGGTACCTCCAGCGCGAACAGCCGCCGGACCAGATTCGGGTGGGTCCGGGAGAGCGTGATCTGCGGACCACGGGGCCCACGCGATACCCCCACGACGTAGCACTTGATCCGATCGCCGTGCTCGTAGCTCTCCCCGGGCACCTGCTCGGCGGACGGGATCAGGCCCTCGGCGCCGTGCAGTTCGCTGCCGATCCGCACCACCACGGTGCCCCGGGCGTTGGCGCGCGCGTCGCGCTGCACCACGCCGCCGACGATATCGCCCTCGTGGGTCGAGAACTCGCCGAAGGATTTCTCGTTCTCGGCGTCGCGCAGCCGCTGCAGTACGACCTGCCGCGCGGTCGTGGCGGCGATCCGGCCGAATCCCTCGGGGGTGTCGTCCCATTCGGAGATCACATTGCCGTCGGCGTCCAGCTCGGTGGCCATCACCCGCACGACGCCGGTGCGCTGGTTGATCTCGACGCGGGCGTTGGCCTGATGACCCTCGGTGTGCTTGTAGGCGGTGAGCAGCGCGGACTCGATCGCGGAGATCACGGTCTCGATCGAGATCCCCTTATCCGCGACGATAGCGCGCAGGGCTTCGATTTCGATGTTCATTCCATGGTCCCTTCGGTCGAATCGGACGCGGCGACAGTAGTTCCGGTGAGCTCCGCGGCGTCCGCTCCCGCGGGTGGGCGGCCGGTGGCGACACCGCCGGCGAGTTCGAGTTCACGCGCGTTCGGTGGGGAGAACTCCACCTCCACCACAGCACGGTCGATATCGTCCAGGCAGACGCTCACCAGGCGCGGTCCGCGTCTACCGCTGAGCACCAGCGCGATCCGGTCGTCGTCCAGAGCGCCGATCCGCGCGGTGAATCGGGGCGGCAGCGCGGGCTCGGGTGGCGCGACGCCCGGCTTCAAGGCGATCTCGGCCTTGCGGCCGCGAGCCCGGCGCCAGTGCCGGGGGGCGGTGAGCGGACGGTCGATACCGGGGGTGGTCACTTCGAGCAGATAGCGAGCGGCCTCGAATTCGTCGTCCGCTTCGTCCAGACAAGCCGACACCTGCGCGCTCAGCTCGGCGATCGTGTCCAGGTCGGCGCTGCGGTCACTGTCCACCACGACCCGCACCCGGGTCTGCCCCGCCGCGGTCGAAACCTCGACACCCTCGAGATCGAATCCTCGACCGGCGACGAGTCCGGCGACGAGCCGGCTCACCCTCTCCTCGGTCGGCATGGGCATATGGGCAGCTCCTGGTTCAGTTGTCACGCGGACGGAATGTTCTGTGCCGGTGACCTAGCGTAACGCGCCCCGAGAAGGTAAAGGACCAGCGGTCGGCGGTAAGTCCACCCGGTGGTGCCCGTACCGGGTTTCGGGCACCGGTCTGGCACGATGGTCCGGTGACCGAGCGCGTTACCGACCGGCCCGCGGCCGGGTGTCCCCGCGGCCCCTCTTCCGACCGGTACGGCGGCGCCCGCCGGGTGAATCGCCGTACCGCGCTACGGGTCGCGGGCGGCGGCACGGTCGGATTGTTCGCCGCCGGAGCGGTCGCCGGGTGCGCGGAGGACCCGATCACCGAACCGGATGTCCTGGTCGCCCAGGAATTCTCGGCCCGCACCGACGCCGCCGCGGCCACCGCCGCCATCGCGCTCGACCCGCAGCGCACCGACGCACTGAGCACAGTCGCCGCCGAACGCACCGCGCACGCGCAGGCGCTGCGCACCGAGATCGATCGCGCGATCGGCGTCTACGGCGACGGTTCGACCCCCGCCGTCCGGACCCCGGCGCCCAGTACGACGCCGGCCCCCGGCACACCGCCCGATATCGCGACTCTGCGCGATCAGCTGCTCGCCTCGCAACGGGCCGCGACCGAGCTGGCCGTCACCCAGTCCGGCTACCGGGCCGGGCTGCTCGCCTCGATCAGCGCCTCCTGCGCGGTCCAGGTGGGGGTGCTGCTGGTATGAGCGGTGCCGAACAACAGGCGCTGCGCGACGCGCTCGACGCCGAATACGCGGCGGTATACGCCTACGGCCTGATCGCGGCCCATACCGGCCCGGATCGGCGTCGCACGGTCAACGAGCACACGGCCGGGCACCGCGCCCGCCGCGATGCCACCGCCGATCTGCTCACCGCCGCCGGCGGCGACGCGCCACCTGCCGACCCCGCCTACACCGTCCCGGTCGAGGTGACCGATCCCGCGTCGGCAGCGCAGCTGGCCGTGGTGGTGGAGACCGACAGCGCGGTCGCCTGGCGTGCGGTGGTGGAGCGCGCGACGACCGCGAACACGCGCCGCACCGCGGTGGAGGCGCTGACCGAGTCCGCCGGGCGGCGGGCGGTCTGGCAGGCCGCCACCGGTATCGCGCCGGCGACCGTGGCGTTCCCCGGCCGACCCTGATCCGGCGCCGGGGTCACGGCGCCCATTCGGTGCGGTTGGTGGAGTTCTGGCGGTCGGGCCGGGGCCGGGGAAATGTGGTCTCCTCGTTGTTTCCGCGACGTGACCAGGGCACGCTCCCCCGCGGCGGTCGTTCCTGCGGAGTCAGCGAGCCCAGTCCGCCGCCCGGCATACCCGGCATATAGGGCATCGACGAACCGCCACCCGAATTCCACGGCGTCGATCCACCCGAATGGCCGGTGGGCTGTTCCGCTCCGGTGTTCATCGTCCACGGGGTGTGCCCGGCCGGCGCGGCGACCGGGTCCGCCGGTGACAGCGCATCCGTGGCCGGGGCGGTTTCGGCGGTGGCCGGGGCGGGCGCC
>JABFXT010000781.1 GCA_013361595.1 Nocardia sp.
TGGGTCGTACCGATTTCCAGGTGAAGTTCCGTGGTCAGCGGATCGAGCTGGGGGAGATCGAGTCGGCGTTGCTGGCGCAGCCGGTGGTGAGCCAGGCGGTCGTGACCGTCGCGGCGTCGGAACTGGGCGAGCAACTGGTGGCCTATGTGGTGCCCGCGCCCGGCGCCCAGATCGCCTCGGTGGCGTTGCTGGAATCGCTGCGTGATGTGTTGCCGGTGTACATGATCCCGGCCACGGTGATGGAACTCGACGCGTTCCCGTTGAACACCTCCGGCAAGCTGGATCGTAAGGCGCTGCCGGCGCCGGTGTTCGAGGCCCGGGAGTTCCGGGCACCGTCGACCCCGATCGAGGAGATCGTCGCGGGGGTATTCGCCGACGTACTCGGTATCGAGCGGATCGGTGCCGACGACGACTTCTTCACTCTCGGTGGTAACTCGCTGATCGCGACCCAGGTCGCGGCGCGGCTGGGTGCCGCGCTGGATGTGCAGGTGCCCGTGCGGATGCTGTTCGAGGCGTCCACCGTCACCGCGCTGGCCGCCGCGGCCGAAACCGCCACCGGTCGGGGCGGGGTGCCGGTATTGGCGCCGCGGGAGCGTCCGGAGCGAGTGCCGTTGTCGCTGGCGCAGCAGCGGATGTGGTTCCTGAACCGATTCGACGACCGGTCCGCGGCCTACAACATCCCGCTGGCCCTGCGGCTGTCCGGTGCTCTCGACGTGGACGCGTTGCGTGCGGCGGTCTCGGATCTGGTGGCGCGGCACGAGGTGCTGCGCACCGTGTATCCGGAAGTGGACGGGATCGGGCACCAGCAGGTGCTGTCGGCCGGTGAAGTGGATATCGCGCTCGACCCCGAGCAGGTCACCGGGGCGGAACTGCCTGCCCGGGTCCTCGAGCTGGCCGGAGTGCTGTTCGACGTGATGGTCGAGCTCCCGTTCCGGGTATCGCTGCTGCGGGTGGACGAGCACAACCACGTCCTGGTCCTCGTCGCGCATCACATCAGCGCCGACGGTTTCTCGCCGCGTCCGCTGCTCCGGGATCTCGTCGTCGCCTACACCGAACGCAGTCGCGGTGCGGTTCCCGCGTGGGAACCACTCGCGGTGCAGTACGCCGACTACACCCTCTGGCAGCGCGAGGTGCTGGGCTCCGAGGACGATTCCGAATCGGTGGCCGCCCAGCAGATCGAATACTGGAGCGAACAACTACGGGATCTGCCCGATCGGCTGGAACTTCCCGCCGATCGGCCGCGGCCGGAGGTCGCTTCCAACTCCGGTGCCACGCACGACTTCGCGGTCGACGGCGAACTGCGCTCCGCCCTGGAGGCCTTGGCCCGGGCCCAGGGCACCACACTGTTCATGGTGGTGCACGCGGCGCTCGCCGCCTGGGCGAGCCGGTTGTCCAGTAGTTCCGATATCAGCATCGGCACCCCGATCGCCGGCCGCGGCGAGCAGGCGCTCGACGATCTGGTCGGTATGTTCGTCAACACTCTGGTCCTGCGGACCGAGGTGACGCCGGGGACCGCCTTCACCGACCTGCTCGCAGAGGTCCGTCGCACCGACCTGGCGGCTTTCGCGAACGCTGATGTGCCGTTCGAGCGGCTGGTCGACATCATCAACCCGCGCCGCTCCCGGGCACATCACCCGTTGTTCCAGGTGGTGCTGACCTTCGACGCCGCGTCCGTGGCCGACGCGGCGGCGGTATCGCTGCCGGGCCTCGACCTCGACGTGCTCGAATTCGACACCGGTTTCTCGAAGTTCGATATCCAGCTGACCGTGGGCACCGAGGGCGCCGCGGACGGCGGCCTGCGTATGCAGTGGGTGTACGCCACCGATCTGTTCGATCCGGCGACCGTGGCCGGTTTCGCCGATCGTTTCGTACGGATTCTGCGTGCCGTCGTGCGAGAGCCCGGCGACGCGGTCGGCGATATCGATCTGCTCGGTGAATCCGAGCGCCTCGATGTGGCGCGGCGCTGGGTGCAGTCCCGGGCCGACGCGGCTCCCGGTGTGTTCACCGTCGACGGTGTGCCGGTCGATCGCCCGGAGACGACCACCCTGGCGAGCCTGTTCGAGGCGGCCGCCGGGGAGCATCCGCACCGCAACGCCGTGAAGTTCGAGGGCGACCGGCTCACCTACGCCGAATTGGATCGCCGGGCCAATGTGCTGGCGCGCCGGTTGATCTCCGAGGGCGCCGGGCCGGAGACGCTGGTCGCGGTGCTGCTGCCGCGATCGCTGGATCTGGTGGTCGCGTTGCTCGCGGTGATCAAGTCCGGTGCCGGTTATGTGCCGGTGGACCCGGATTACCCCGCCGAGCGGATCGCGTACGTGCTCGGGGACGCGCGTCCGGCGACCGTGGTGCTGGACTCCACGGTGCGGGTGGAGGTGCCCCGCGGTATCTCACGTGTGGTGGTCGACGGGTACACCGTGGAGGCCGGTGATATCGAGGACGCCGACGACGGCCCGATCACCGATGCCGACCGTCTCGCTCCACTGCGTCCGGAGCACACCGCCTACGTCATCTACACCTCCGGTTCCACCGGCCGCCCCAAGGGCGTCGCGGTGCCGCATCGGAATGTGGTGCGGCTGTTCGCCAACACCGAACGCGAGTTCGGTTTCGGCGCCGAGGACGTCTGGACCCTGTTCCATTCCTACGCGTTCGACTTCTCGGTCTGGGAACTGTGGGGACCGCTGCTCTTCGGCGGCACCCTGGTGGTCGTCGACTACTACACGTCGCGCTCGCCGCAGCAGTTCCTGGAACTGCTGCGCTCCGAACGTGTCACCGTGCTGAACCAGACACCGTCGGCGTTCTATCAGCTCGCCGAAGCCGACCGCATCGCGGCGGCGGATCGGCCGCTGGCGCTGCGCTATGTCGTATTCGGTGGTGAGGCACTGGAACTGCGCCGGCTTTCCGACTGGGTGGCCCGGCACGGGGACGGTACGACCGGCCGTACGGCACAGATCGGCGACCGGGAAACGGCTTCGCCGCTGCTGGTGAACATGTACGGCATCACCGAGACCACGGTGCACGTATCGTTCCGCGCGCTCGACGCGGCGACCATCGCCGGTGCCGCCGGCAGCGTGATCGGCCGGGCGCTGGCCGGGTTGAAGACCTATGTGCTGGACGCCCGGCTGCAACCTGTACCCGTCGGGGTGGCGGGCGAACTGTACATCGCCGGTGGGCAGCTGGCCCGCGGCTATCTGGGCCGCCCGGATCTGACGGCGGCTCGTTTCGTGGCGAATCCGCTGGCCGAACCCGGTGCGCCCGGTGCGCGCCTCTACCGCTCCGGCGATCTGGCGCGCTGGAACCGCTTCGGTGAACTCGAATACCTGGGCCGTGCCGACGACCAGGTGAAGGTGCGCGGTTTCCGGATCGAACTCGGCGAGATCGAGGCCGCGGTTCTCGCGCAGCCGGGTGTCGCGCAGGCAGCGGTGATCGTCCGCGAGGACACCCCGGGCGATCACCGGATCGTCGCCTACGTGGTTCCCGACGACGGGACCGAAGCCGATACCGAGTCGATCCGTGCGGGCGCCGCCGCGCTGGTGCCGTCGTACATGGTGCCGTCCGCGCTGGTCGTGCTGGACCGGATCCCGCTGACCATCAACGGGAAACTCGACCGCCGGGCGCTGCCCGCGCCGGTGTTCGAATCGGGCGGGTCCCGGTCCGCCTCGACTCCGATCGAGGAGATCGTGGCCGGGGTCTTCGCGGAGGTGCTCGGCGCCGAACGGGTCGGCGCCGACGACGATTTCTTCGCCCTCGGCGGCAACTCGCTGATCGCGACCCAGGTCGCGGCCCGGATCGGTACCGCACTGGATACGCAGGTGCCGGTGCGGATGCTGTTCGAGGATTCGACGGTCGCCGCGCTGGCGGCGCGGGTGGAACAGCAGGCCGGCGCCGGTGGGCGCCCGGCCATCGCGGCCCACCCGCGCCCGGAACGGCCGCCGCTGTCACAGGCGCAGCAGCGGATGTGGTTCCTGAACCGCTTCGAACCCGAATCGGCGGTCGACAACATCCCGATCGTGCTGCGGCTGAGCGGCACGCTGAATGTCGAGGCGTTGCTGGAGGCCGTGGGCGATGTGATCGCCCGGCACGAATCGCTACGCACCGTCTACCCGTCCCATGAAGGGGTGGG
>JABFXT010000568.1 GCA_013361595.1 Nocardia sp.
GTCCAATCGAACCTCCCGCGCGATCCGCCAGTCCGCCGGCCCGATCCGTCGTATCCGCATCACCGGATGTTCGCGGGAATCCGGATATGCCGCAAGGCGTTTACCGAATTCCGGCCGGGGCTCCGGACCCGCTGCCGCAGGGCGGTGCAACAGTGCAGCGGTGATCCCGTTCGCTCTCGGCCGGATACCGCGGACGGCGGGACGGCCCCCCGGGTGTCCGCCCGCCGTCCGGCCCGATCAGTCCTTGGGACCGCCCGCGACGTAGATGACCTGTCCCGAGACGAACCCCGCGCCCTCGCTGGCCAGGAACGACGCGGTATGCGCGATATCCTCCGGATAGCCGACCCGGTGCACCGGGATCTGCGCGGCGGCGCCCTTCTGGAAGTCCTCGAAATCGACCCCGACCCGCGCGGCCGTGGCCGCGGTCATATCGGTGACGATGAATCCGGGGGCGATCGCGTTGGCGGTGACCCCGTACTTGCCCAGTTCGAAGGCCAGGGTCTTGGTGAAGCCCTGCATACCGGCCTTCGCGGCGGAGTAGTTCACCTGGCCGCGGTTGCCCAGCGCCGAGGTGCTGGACATGTTGACGATGCGGCCCCACTTCTGCTCGACCATTTACTTCTGTGCGGCCCGGGTGAGCAGGAAGGCGCCGCGCAGGTGGACACCCAGGACGGTGTCCCAGTCGTCGACGCTCATCTTGAACAGCAGGTTGTCGCGCAGGACACCGGCATTGTTGACCACTACGGTGGGCGCGCCCAGTTCTCCGGCCAGCCGCTCGACCGCGGCGTTCACCGAATCCTCCTTACTGACGTCGGCGCCGAGCGCGATCGCCTGCCCGCCGGCGCTCTCGATCGCCGAGACGGTGTCGGCGCAGGCGGATTCGTCGAGGTCCAGCACGCCTACCCGCATGCCGTCGGAAGCCAGTCGTTTGGCGATGGCCGCCCCGATTCCGCGGGCGGCGCCGGATACTACTGCGATCCTCTCGGTCATCAGTGCGAAGTCCTCTCGTGTGGTCGGCTGTTCTTACGCCATCTAACAGCGTGCGGAGTCGCGGATCGAGGGGGCGGCCGGACAAGTTCTCCGCGCCGGCGCTGTGCGGACGGGACAGCGCGGGTGGTGGGTGTCCGATAATTCACCTAGGTGTGGGTTTCCTTCACTCCCCAAATGGGTAGTGCGCCATCTATTCTCGAAGCACCCCACTCACCAGGCAGTTTGGAATGACATGACCACACCGCAGTCCCCGTACGATCCGGCTACGGGCAAACCCTATCCCTCGCAGCCTGCCGCCGGCGGTCAGCCGCCGGTCTACAACCCGGGCCAACAGGCCTACGGTGCGAATCAGGCGCCGGTTTCTCCATCCGATGCCAAGACCTGGGCCATGCTGGCGCACTTCGGCGGTATCGTCCTCGGTTTCGTCGCGCCGCTCATCGTCTGGGTGATGTACAAGGACCGTGACGAGTTCGTGCGCCGGCACGCGGTGGACGCATTGAACTTCCAGATCGTGCTGGCCATCGCCTATGTGGTGTCCGCGGCGCTGATGATCGTGCTGATCGGATTGCTGCTGTTCCCGATCGTCTGGATCGCCGGCATCGTGTTCTCGGTACTCGCCGGGATCGCGGCCAACAACGGCCGCGAGTACAAGTACCCGTTCAATCTGTCGCTCGTGAAGTGACCGATGTTCCCGGGCCGGTGCACCGGCCCGGGAACAGCGTCCGGTACCGGATGGGCGCAGTGGTATCCGGTACCGACGGTCAGGGACGCAGCACCGAGGTCAGGAACTCGGTCTGGTCGTAGACGGTCTGCTCGAACAATTCGTCGAAGTACAGGTCGAAATGGCCTGCCGGATACCTTTTCACCACTGCGTGTTTGGTCTTGCCGGCGGCCCGTAGCGCCGGTTTCACCGGGGTGATCGAATCGTTGTCGCACAGTGCGTACAGCACCGGCATCTTCAATTCCCTCACATGCCGGGCGGGGCGGTCGAACAAGATCGAGAGGGCGGCCCGGGCCGGGATCTTCGGCCGGTAGCTCGGACTCTCCTCGGCCAGCCGCCCGAATCCGCCCGGGACATCCGAACCGGTCATCATGGCCGTGGCGCGTTTACGCCCGGCCAGCCGGATCTGGACCGGTTTGCGCGCAAGCGTGCCGAACACCAGATCGGACGCCGCGAGAAAGCCCACCTTCACGAAGCTCAGCAGGCCTTTCGCCAGGCCCGAGGAGAACCCGCTGACGAACGGCACCTGCGCCACCACCGCCGCGATATAGGCATCGTCCGGGGCCACCGACAGGGCATGCCCGCCGCCCAGCGAGGTGCCCCACAGCGCAATACGGGTCGCATCGAAACCGCGCAGCGTGCGAGCGTAGGCTACGGCGGCGGTCCAGTCCTCGCGCTGCCGTGCCAGATTGACCACTTGCCGAGGGTCGCCGTCACTGCCCCCGAAATGCCGGTAGTCGAAGACCAGCACCCCCATTCCCGCCGCGGCGAAGCGCCGCGCGAACCGATCCAGTCCCATTTCCCTGTTGGCCCCCAACCCGTGCCCCATCACCACGATGGGGCGAGGCTTGGGCGGGCCGGCCGGTAGATATAACCAGCCGGCACATTTCTGACCCCCCGAAGGGAATCCGACCTCGACACGCTCCATGATCATGGACGGTACCGAGTTGTCACCAGCGGTGGGTTATCCGCCCGGCTGGACAGCGGGCGGCACCGGCGGTTTCGCCCGGTTCCGGCGGAGCAGGACGCCGCCGTAGCCGAGCAGCCACGCGACCCACAGCAGCCAGCCCGCCGATCCGATCGACGTGAGGGCGGTGTCGCCGCCGAGGATCAGCGGCGTCAGTGTGGCAGAGGTGAACTGCAGGGCCGCCGCGATACAGCCGAGCAGAAAGTGCCATCCGGGTAGCAGGCCCGCGAGGTGGCCCGCCGTGCCGAGACCGGCCATCGCGAGCGCGAGGAAGGTGCCGTTCAACCCGAACAGTGCTTCGTGCAGTGCCCAGAGCGTGGTGATACCCGCACGGTCGGACATCGTGGACATGGCCAGCCGTAGCGCCACCACCGCGGTGAAGGTGATGTTCTGCAGGAGTACGCCGGCGAATCCGCTGTAGGCCCAGCCCGCGGTCGGCGGCCGCTTCGCGTGCAGGACTGCGGCGAGCGCGCCGGCGCCGAACAGTGTCGCCAGTACCCACGCCGCGGGCAGGACGAACGCGACCCGGCCGGTGGGATCGGTGGTGCCGGTGAAGAATTCGATCGCTTCGGCGGCCGGTGCGCCCGGGGCGGGCATACCGGCCGGAACGAGGACCAGGTTGGCGGTGACTATGAGGAAGGCGAATCCGATCGCCGCGGCGCCGGTGATCCGGTCGAACGGCCGGTCGGCGCGTGATTGCACAGACATATATTGAATATAATGTGCGTAAACCGAAAGGGGAACGATGGCCGGCGAATCGCCTCGGCGCCGCTACGAGTCACTGCACAGGACCGCCCAGGCGCAGCAGACGGGGGCGCAGATCGCCCGTGCCGCCCGGGAACTGTTCGTCACCCGCGGCTGGGCCGCCACGACGGTGCGTGAGGTCGCCCGTGCCGCCGGTGTCTCGACGCCGACCGTGTACGCGGTGTACGGCAACAAGTCCGGCCTCACCCGGGCGCTCGCGGACGCGGCGGACCTCTCCGGCGACCTGCCGCGGATGATCGAGGGTCTGGAGACCGCCGCCGGACCGGCCGGGCAGCTCGCGGCCATGGTCGCCTATGACCGGCGCCTGTTCGAACGGTCCGGCGACGTGATCGTCGCCCTTCGCGAGGCCGGCCGCTCCGAACCCGCACTGGCACAGGTGTACCGCGACGGCCGGCGCCGCGCCGACGAGGTCCGTGCCGAGGTGTTCGCGGGTTGGCCGCCCGGGACGCTGCGGTCCGGGGTGACTTCGGCGGCGGCGGTCGATATCTATGCCGCACTCTGCACGATCGATGTGTTCACGGAGTTGACCGGGGAACGCGGGTGGACGCCGGACGCGGTGCAACGCTGGTGGAGCGGGATTCTGTCCCGCGACCTGCTCGCGGCGCCCGGCGACTCCGCCGGACCGGACCGTGAGTGACCCCGGCCGGTCGCGGTGGGCCGCCGCCGA
>JABFXT010000280.1 GCA_013361595.1 Nocardia sp.
GCCCGGGCCCGGTGTGCCGGTTCTAGACGTGTCGTCCCACGTTCTGCTCGAACCCGCCCGCCATGTTCCCGGGCGGGGCGTAACGCGCCACGACGTATTTGGACGGCATATCGAATATCGCGCCGGCGGGACAGTCGGCGATCGCGACACCGACCTTCGTGGTCGCCTTCCACACCACCTGGGTGAAATGGCCGGTTGCGGTGGAGAACACCGGGTCGGCGTAGTCGTACTGCTGTGCCTCGTCCATCCACACCTGGATCGCTTGATCGACGGTGACATCCGCCCCGCCGCCGGCATAGAGGTTCTCTCCGTACTTTCCGTCCGCCGGTGAGTGGACGAATTCACAGCGCTCGGCCCACTTCTGCGCGTCCGCGGCGAGGGCCGTATCCCATTGCAGCGCGGCGGCGCCGTAGTCGGCCCGATGCTGATTGTGCAGGGACAGTGCCCGGTCGGCGAACGTCTCGGCCCGTGCCGGAGCGGCCGTCGGTAATGTCGTGACCACGGCGGCCGTCACGACACCGGCGATCATTGCGCAGAGATTTCTCATCGAACTCCTACCCGGTAGTGGCCCGCGAAGTCCCGGTGGCGCCCGACCGCGCGGCGCACCGGCTCTACGGGCGGATGATCAACCGTCGTAGTGTGGCCGATCGGCCGGGGTCCCCCCAACGCCGAGAACGGGGCCGCCTGATCGGCGACCCCCGTTCTCCCGCTCCGCGGAACCGCTACGCGAGTTCGGCGACAGGCTGTTCGCGGGCCAGCAGTGCCGAGGCCGAGGCCAGCAGGCCGACTACCGCGACCGCGGTGACCAGGTAGAGCCCGGGCCGGTAACCGTCGATACCGTCGGTGGCGGCGCCGCTGATGAGGCCCGTCGCGATGGCGAGCACCACCGCGCCGCCGATCTGGAACGAAGTCTGCACCAGGCCGGAGGCGAGGCCCTGTTCGTGGTCGGCGATACCTTCGGTGGCCTGCGACATGACCGCGGAGAACCCGAGGGCGAAACCGAGGCCGAGCAGCAGGAACGCGGGCAGGTAGTCGACCGCGTAGGCGGGCTCGGGACTGCCGCCGCGGGTCAGGAACCAGATGTAGCCGGCGACGAACGAGGTGAGTGCGGCGAGGATCATCGGGCCGGTGCCGAACCGGTCGATCAACTTACCGGCCATCGGGGACAGGACGGCGACGATGATGCCGGTCGGTGCCATCGCGAGTGCCATCTGCAGCGGCTCCCATTCGAGGGTGTTCTGCAGGTACAGCGAGACGATGGTCTGGAAGCTGAGGTAGGAACCGAAGATGGCCAGCGCCGCGAGGTTGGCCCGCACGATGGACTTCACCCGGAAGATGCTCAGCCGCACCAGCGGATGGCTCACCCGCTTCTCCGTGACGAAGAACGCGCCGAGCAGACCGATCGCGAGGATCGTGGTCGCGATGACAGTGGCGGTGAAACCGGTCTCCGGGCCGGTGACGATGGTGTAGACCGCCGCGAGCATACCGCCGGTCAGCAGTGCGGCACCGGTGAAATCGATTCGGCCCTCTTCCTTTTCGATCGTGCGCGGAACCACGAAGTAGGCGGCGACGATGACCGCGGCGACGACGACCACCGGCATGTAGAAGGTGAGCCGCCAGTCGATACCGGTGAGCAGGCCCGAAACGATCAGCCCGGAGGCGTAACCCGTCGCACCGAAGATGGTGAAGATCGACAGGGCCCGGTTGCGATCGGGCCCTTCCTTGAACGTGGTGGTGATGATCGAGAGGGCGGCCGGTGCGGTGAAGGCCGCGGCCACGCCCTTGACGATCCGGGTGGCGATCAGTAGCCAGCCCGCGTCGACGAGCCCGCCGACGAGTGAGGCGATACCGAAGACCACCAGAGCGGTCAGGAATACCTGGCGGCGGCCGAGCAGATCGGCCGCTCGTCCGCCGAGCAGTAGCAGTCCGCCGTAGCCGAGGATGTAGCCGTTGACGATCCACTGCAGGGCGGAGGTGTCCAGGCCCAGGTCGTGGCCGATGGAGGGGAGTGCCACGCCGACCATGGAGACGTCGAGCGCGTCGAGGAACATCGCCAGTCCGGCGACGAACAGGATCGCCCACAACTTGGGTCCCCAGCGGCCGGCGGCCGGTGCGGCGGCCGTTGCGGCAGCGAGGTTCTGCGGGGTGGTCGCGGTGAGAGTCACTCGGTAGAACTTAGATGCGCGAGCATTGAATGTCAACGCATGTAATGCTGAGTCATGTAATGCATGGGCATAAAATGACTTGACATGATAATCTCGGCTCATGTACCACGACTCCGACAACGATGTCTGCGCGAAGTGGTCCGAAACGTTGCGTCGCTACCACGTCACATCGTGTGATCTGGAGAACGCGCTGCAGGCGCGGCACGAACTCGGGCTCAGTGAGTTCGAACTGCTGCAGGTCCTCGGCGGGCGCTGCGGTGCGGAGCAGGCGGAGAAGGTCAAGATGAAGGATATCGAGGCCGAGATGTACCTGAGCCAGAGCGCGCTTTCGCGTACGGTCACCCGGCTGGAGAAGGCCGGACTTGTCCAGCGCGCCGCCTGCGATTTCGATCGCCGCGCCAACTTCCTGGCGCTCACCGCCGAGGGGCGCGCGCGGCTCGACGATGCGCGCCCGACCCATCTGGAAGTGCTGCGCAAACATCTGGGGTGAATTCGCGGCGTGGGTTCGGGCCCGGTGGTGAGTCACGAACCGCCGCGGCGGCCGACGGGGCCCCGGAACCGGCGGTCGGGGGTGCTATGAGCCGTCCAGAATGCCGAGGAAGGCGGCGGCGGCCGGGGTGTGGGTGGTCCGGCTCCAGACGAGATGTTCGACCCGGGCCGGCGCGTCGGAGACTTCGATCGTCACCACACCGGTGAGCTGGGGGACATACGCGGCGGGGAGCATGGCCACACCCAGATCCTTTTCGACCAACCGGGCTATGTAGTCCGCGGAGGACACCTCGAAGGCGACATCGCGGTCGAGACCGGCGGCGGTGAACGCCAGGTCCGATTGGGCGCGCCCGGCCGTCCCGGCCGGTAGGTCCACGAATGTCTCGGTGCAGAGCCGCGACAGATCCACCGATATCTCGCGGGCGAGTGGATGTTCGGGAGCGACGACAGCGACCAGCCGGTCGCGGGCCAGTTCGCGGCCGGCGACCCCGTGCGGCTGCGCGGTGGTCGGTAGTCCCAGGAACGCCACATCCAGCACGCCCTCCCGGACCTGCGCCGTGAGTTCGTCGCTGGCGCCCACCCGCAGGCTGATGCGCACATGTGGGTACCGGGCCCGGAACTCGCGGAGGGCATCGGGCAGGTCGACGGCGGTGACCGAGGGAATCAGTCCCACCGCGAGCCGGCCGCGGACCTCGCCGACGGCCGCGGCGGCTTCCGCGGCGGCGCGGTCGGCGGCATCCAGGCAGAGGCGTGCGGCCGGTAGGAATGCTTCGCCGGCGGGCGTCAACCGGACCCGCCGGCTGGTGCGTTCGAACAGTTTCGCGCCGAGTTCCTTTTCCAGCCGGGCGATCTGGTGACTGAGCGCGGACTGGACGACCAGGCAGCGCTGGGCGGCCCGGGTGAAGTTGTTCGTCTCGGCGACCGCCAGGACGTAACGCAGTTGCTGGAGCTCCATGGATCAATCTTCTATCGAGATCGATAGAGTGACAAACATGTGTTGGACTCATTGATCTTTCCGGATGACACTTCGACTGTGAAAAGTTCAGTCGCACAGCCGGTTTTCGGCGGGACCGGTGGATCCCGCGGGAGCGACCTGTCCCGCGCCGCGCTCACCGCGTTCGCGCCGGTCGCCTGGGGCACCACCTATATCGTCACCACCGAACTCCTCCCGGCCGGGCATCCGCTGTTCGCGGGTCTGCTGCGGGCACTGCCGGCCGGGCTGATCGCCCTCGTGATCACCCGGACACTGCCGCGTGGTGCCTGGTGGGGCAAGGCCGCGATCCTCGGAGTGCTCAATATCGGCCTGTTCTTCCCGCTGCTGTTCATCGCGGCCGAACGACTGCCCGGCGGTGTCGCCGGCACCCTCGCGGCCGCGCAACCGCTCGTCGTCGCGGTGCTGGCGGTGGCGGTCCTGCACGAGCGCCCTTCGGCATGGCGGATGGCCTGGGGCGCGATCGGACTGTCCGGGGTGGGCCTGGTAGTACTCGGGCCGGCCGCGGGTCTCGACGCCGTCGGGATCGCCGCCGGTCTGGGCGGTGCGGCGTCGATGGCCCTGGGCCTGACGCTCACCAAACGCTGGGGACGGCCCGCCGGGGTCACACCGACCGCCTTTGCCGGATGGCAACTCACCGCCGGTGGGGTGTTCCTGCTTCCGCTCACGATCTTCGCCGAGGGCGCGCCGCCGTCGATCGATCTGCCGGCCGCTCTCGGATACCTGTGGCTCGGCCTGTTCGGCGGACTGGTCGCCTATGTCCTGTGGTTCCGCGGTGTCACCACGCTCCCGGTGAATTCCGTCGCGATCCTCACCCTGTTCTCGCCGTTGGTCGCCGCCACGCTCGGTGCCGTCCTGCTCGGCCAGACGCTCGGCGCGGTCCAGCTCACGGGATTCGGCCTCTCGCTGGCCGCGATAGTGGCAGGCCAGCTGCCCGCGCCGGTTCGCCGGCCCGGCACATTTCCCGCTTTCGTAACGAAGGAGATCTCCCGATGAAGATCGCTGTCGTGGGCGCCGCCGGTATGGTCGGCTCCCGGGTCGTCGCCGAAGCCGCCCGCCGGGGACACGCTCCGGTCGCCGTCATCCGGAACGGGCGCCCGGGCGCGATACCGCCCGGGGTGGCCACGGTCCACGGCGATGCGAACGACCGCGTCCGGATGCGTGAGACGTTCGCCGGCGCGGACGCTGTCGTGGTCGCGACCCGGCCGGTCGCCGGGCAGGAACACGGAGTGGCCGCAACCACCCGCGCACTGCTCGACGCCGCGGCGGGCATCGGTGTTCGCGTCCTCGTCGTGGGTGGTGCCGCGCCCCTGTGGAACCCGGCGGAACCCGGACGGCTGGTCCTGGACAGTCCCGAATACGTCCCGGTGCCCATCCGGGCCGTCGCCGCCGCCAGTGTCGCGCAACTGGCGGCCTGCCGCGACCATCCGGCCGATTGGGTCTATCTGAGTCCCCCCGCCGTCCTCGAACCCGGATCGCGTACCGGAACGTACCGGCGCGGCACCACCACGCTCCTGACCGATGCTGCCGGACATTCCCGTATCTCGGCCGAGGATCTCGCCGTGGCGATACTGGACGAACTCGAGAATTCCCTCGATGTCCGGCATTTCACGGTCGGCTACCGGTAGGTCGGGATGCGCCGCATTCTCGAGATCGGAATCTCGCTCACGGTGCTCGCCGCCGCACTCGCCGTGCCCGGGTGTGCGCAACAGCAATCCTTTCCGGCCACGATCGGACTACCCGCCGGGTTCGCGCCGGAAGGTATCGCGATCGGATCCGCGCCGGTCGCCTACCTCGGATCGCGGCTCGACGGGAGCATCTACCGAGTGGATCTGCGGACCGGCCGCGGTGCGGTCCTGAGTCCGGGGCCGGGTACCCCGGCGCTCGGCCTCGCGCTCGACCCACAGGGCCGCTTGTTCGTCGCCGGTGGTGCCGGGGGAGATGCCCGTGTCGTCGACACCCGCACGGGTGAAGTGCTGGCCCGCTACCGGTTCGGGTCGGCGGACTCGTTCGTCAACGATGTGGTGTGCACACCTGAGGGTGCGTGGTTCACGGATTCGCATACGTCCGTGCTGTACCACCTCCCGTTCGGCCCCGCCGGGGCGCTGCCGTCACCCGGCCGGGTGGTGCGGCTGCCGCTGAACGGCGATATCGAGTTCGTGGCCCGGGCGATCAATGCCAACGGGATCGTCGCCACGCCCGACGGTGCCGCGCTGATTCTCGTGCAGTCGGCCACCGGACGGCTCTACCGCGTCGACCCGGCGACGGGTGCGGCGAAAGCAATCGACCTCGGCCCCGAAACGGTGCCCTACGGCGACGGAATGCTCTGGCACGAAGGTAGTTTGCTGGTCGTGCAGAACCGGCTGGGCGCGGTCGCGGTGGTGGCGCTGGACGGTACGGGCGCACGTGGCACGGTCGTACGGCGCCTGCGGGACGCGCGGTTCGATATCCCGACGACGGTGGCCGCGTTCGAGGAGCGTCTCTACCTGCCCAATGCCCGGTTCACCACACCCGCCGGGCCCGACACCACCTACGATATCGTCACGCTCGGCGGGTGAGTCTTCCTCGGGCGCGCGTCCGGCCGTGCGGGTGGACGGCTCATCGCGCCGGGCCCACGGCGGACGGGCCGAGCCTGCTCCAATCGAATCCGAGTTCACCCCTGGCCGAGATGGCCTGTTGCCACCAGCAGGGATTGTCGACGTACCAGGCCACTGTCTCCGCGATACCCGCCGCGAACTCCCTGGTGGGCCGCCACCCCAGTTCGGCTTCGATCTTGACCGGCTCGATCAGGTACCGGCGGTCGTGGTTCGGCCGGTCCGGGATGTGCTCGATCCATTCGGCGGGATCGCGGTCCAGCGCCGCGCAGATGTAGTGCGCGATCTCCAGATTCGTCACTTCGCAGCGCGCCGAGATATCGAAGATCGGCAGCAGGCCCGGATCTGTCCCCGCCGCCGCCGGAATCGGATCGAGTTCCGCGTGCAGGACCCGGTGGACGGCGTCGCAGTGGTCGGCCACGTGCAGCCAATCCCGCGACTGTTCCCCGTCCCCGTACACGGGGATCTTGCGGCCGCGCAGCAGATTAGTGACAGCCAGCGGAATCAGCTTCTCGGGCAGTTGGAAGGGCCCGTAGTTGTTGGCGCAGTGGGTCATCCGGATGTCGAGATCGGGATAGGTCGCCATATAGGCGCGGACCATCTGGTCGCCGGCGGCCTTGGCCGCGCTGTAGGGAGTTTTCGCGTTCAGCGGGCTGCGTTCGGTGAAATACGGCCGATCGCCGGCGAGTTCGCCGTACACCTCGATGGTGGAGACATGCAGATGCGACCGCACCGGGAACAGCCTGCTGCATTCCGCCATCACCTGTGCGCCCAGCGCATTGCTGCGCATGAACGTGGTCGGGTCCAGAATCGCGCGGTCGTTGTGTGATTCGGCCGCGAAGTTCACCACGTGATCGGGCCGGTGACGCCGGTAGATCGCCGCCATCGCCTCTTGATCGGCGATATCGGCGTTCTCGAACACCAGCAGGTCCGATACCGAGGCCAGATTGGCGATGTTTCCGGCGAAACCGAGATAGTCGACGGCCACGACCCGGGCGCCGGGTTCCTGGGCCAGCAGGTGGTGTACGTAATTCGCCCCGATGAATCCAGCGGCACCGGTGACGAGATAGACAGGCATGGGGTCCGATCCTAGAGGGCGGCGCGGCCGACGGGGGACCGTCCGCGGACCGGCCCCGGGGCCGCCTTCAAGGACGGGTCCGCGCCAGCGCGAGCACGAGTGCCGTGGCCGTTTCGACCAGATGGTCTCGTGGTACCGGGAGACGTCCGTCGATCCAGTCGACGTAGAGCGCGACGAGGGCGCCGCCGAGCGCGGTCCCGATGATCGTGAACGTTTCGTCGCTGTCGGGTATCAGCGCATCGGCCTGTGTGCCCAGCGCGGGTACCGCGATTCGGAGGAAGCCGGGCAGCCGGTCGGCGCTGTGGGCGCGCAGGGCGTCGTCGGTGAGGGGTTCGCGGAGCAGGACCCGGGCTCGGCGCGGATCCTGTTCGAAGTAGGTGGTGCAGATCCGCAGTGCCGATCGGACGGTCGAGTGCAGGTCACCGCTCGTGTCGATCGTGCGCAACCGGCTGAGGAGTTCGGCCTCCAGCCGGTCGTAGACCGCGACGACCAGTGCCCGGCGGTCCTCGAAACTCTCGTAGAAATAGCGCGGGCTCAGATTGGCCAGCCTGGTCACCGCCCGCATCGTGACCGCGGCGGATCCACCGGTGCCGAGCAACTCGAATCCCACGTCCACGAGTTGTTCGCGACGTTCGGCGGATCTGGCGTCCAGCGTCTGCCCGCGCCACAGCTTGGGTGCGTTCACCGGTTCATCCTCGCATCGGTCTCCCGGTATTCGTTGACATCAGGTGATTCAACATGAATCATACGATTCAAGTTGATTCTCGCCGCGGCCCGGGCCGCGCTCGTCGGAAGGCTCGTGTCGTGTTCAGTGACGAACAGTTCCAGCAAGCCCTGCGCCGTCCTCGCCTCGCGCGGCCGGCCCCCGAATTCCTCGACGCGAACCGCGCGGTACCGATCCGGGTGATCCCGGAACCGGAACTGCAGTCCACCACCGAAGCATGGTTCACCGACTTCGAGCGGAAACTGGAGTTCTACGGCAAGCTCGGCCAGGATCTGTCCTGGCTCATGGAATGGGCGAAGAAATACTGGTGGAGCTTCCTGGTCCGGGATATGAGCCTGAACCACGAGCTCTACGCGCCGGACGTCCGCTACACCGATGTCACCACCTTCGGGCGCACCATCGTCGGAATCGACGAATTCGTGAAATACAACTTCGCTTTCTTCGACGCCATCCCGGACTGGCGCTACGATCCGCTGCCCGGCCAGGTGTATCTGGATGTCACCCCGGAGGGGCGGGTGCGGGTGGTCATCCGCTATATCGGCAGCGGTCACTGGGACGGGCCGCTGCGTCTCTACCCCTACGACGACAGCGCACCGGTGCTGTACGGCAACGGTCGTTTCATCCAGTGCCCGGCCGTCGACCGCTACCACTTCGACGCCGACGGGCTCATGGAGGAAGGCGAAACCCTCTACGACGCCTTCGATGTCACCCAGCGCGGCGGGATCCTGCCCCGCGACGACAGCTGGCAGTTCAAGGCGCTCATGTCGGCCTCGAAGATCCCGGCGCTCCTGCAGCGCATCAAGTTCCAGCCGGGGCGTTCAGGTCAGTGAACGGATATCGGCGATCTCGTATTCGGCCACCGACGCGCCGCGATTCGCCGAATTCTGCTCGTCGCCGGTGCCCGAGCCGCGGAATGCCGCCACCGTTTCCCGGTCCGCCCAGCGCTCGAAGATATTGATACGCGCGGGATCGGTGAGATCGGCATTCAACGCGATACGTCGCGATTGTGGATCTGCCGAAGGGGCTGCTGTGGATCTGCCGAAGAGTCGGATGTGGATCTGCCGGGAGGGAGGTTGTGGATCTGCCGACTTCGGCATACCGGCTGATGGGGTTTCGACTGGATGTTCGGCGGTTGCGTGGGGTTCTGTCCCGGATGGGCCGATGTCCGGTGATGGACCCTGTGCCACCACCGGACGTAGCGATCAGACTCGGGACCCGAACCGTTCCAGGACGGCACTGGCCTCCTGGGTGGCGGTACCCTCGGCGGCGAGATGCGCCATGGCTTCCGGGATGGGACGGCCGTGGTGCTTCATGGCCTGCGCGTAGAGTCGGCCGGCCCGGTAGGAGGAGCGGACCAGCGGGCCCGCCATCACGCCGGCGAAACCGATTTCCTCGGCGACCTTCGAATGCTCTACGAATTCCTCGGGTTTCACCCAGCGGTCCACCGGATGATGACGCGGCGAGGGACGCAGGTACTGGGTGATGGTGAGGATATCGCAGCCCGCCTCGTGCAGGTCGCGCATGGCCTGGGTGACCTCCTCGGGGGTCTCGCCCATACCGAGGATCAGATTGGATTTGGTGACCAGGCCGTCGGCGCGGGCCGCGGTGAGCACCTCGAGGGAGCGTTCGTAGCGGAAGGCGGGACGGATCCGCTTGAACACCCGGGGCACGGTTTCCAGATTGTGGGCCAGTACCTCGGGGCGGGTGGAGAAGACCTCGGCGAGCTGATCCGGTTTCGCGTTGAAATCGGGGATGAGCAGCTCGACGCCGGTAGCCGGATTGAGTTTCTTGATGGCGCGTACGGTTTCGGCGTAGAGCCAGGATCCGCCGTCCTCCAGATCGTCGCGGGCGACCCCGGTGATGGTGGAGTAGCGCAGACCCATGGCCTGGACACTTTCGGCGACCCGGCGCGGTTCGTCCCGATCCAGCGGGGACGGCTTACCGGTATCGATCTGGCAGAAATCACAGCGGCGGGTGCACTGTTCACCGCCGATGAGGAAGGTGGCCTCCCGGTCCTCCCAGCATTCGAAGATATTGGGGCAGCCGGCCTCTTCGCACACCGTGTGCAGGCCTTCGCGTTTCACCAAACCCTTGAGCTCGGTGTATTCCGGGCCCATGGTGGCGCGGGTGCGGATCCAGCCGGGTTTGCGTTCGATCGGGGTCTCGGCGTTGCGCGCCTCGATCCGCAGTAGTTTGCGGCCGGCGGGGGCTTGGGCGGAGGTCATGATGCGGTGGCGCCTTTCGGATCGCGTGCCGCGGTGGCGGCGGCGTGGTCCGCGTCGGCCGGGGTGGCGGCCCGCGGAATATCGTGCTCGGTGACCGGGATCTCGCCGTTGAGCGCGGCCGGGACGAATTCGGCGATACGCGGCGCGGCCTCGGCGACGGTGACCTCGCGGCCGAGCTCCTGGCTCAGGCTGGTCGAACCGACATCGCGGATCCCGCAGGCGACGATGGCGCCGAACGCGCCGAGATCGGGATTGCAGTTCAACGAGATGCCGTGCAGGGTGACCCCGCGCTGCACCCGGATCCCGATCGAGGCGATCTTGCGTTCCGGCAGCAGACCGGCCGCGGGTAGCCAGACCCCGGATCGCCCCGGGACCCGCCCGCATTCGACACCCAGATCGGTCACCGTCCGGATCAGCGCCTGTTCGAGGCGCCGGACGTAATCGACCACGTCGATCGGTTCGGCGAGCCGGACGATGGGGTAGCCGACGAGCTGCCCCGGCCCGTGCCAGGTGATCTTGCCACCCCGGTCCACGTCGATCACGGGGCTGCCGTCGGTGGGCCGGTCGGCCTCTTCGGTGCGGCGGCCCGCGGTGTAGACGGAAGGGTGTTCCAGGAGCAGCAGGGCGTCGGCCCCGGCGCCGTCGGCGCGCAGAGCGGCGATCTCGCGTTGCAGATCCCACGCCTGCTGATAGTCGATGAGACCCAGTTCTCGCACGTCGACGGGGGTGCTGTCGTAGCGGGCCGACCGGGTCACGGTGCGGGTGTTGTTCACATTCATGACGTTACGCTCATCTCCACCGTGAGCTGCATCAGCGTCAGATCCATCCAGCGGCCGAACTTGCGGCCCACCTCCGGCAGTACCCCCACCGTGCGGAAACCGTAACGCTCGTGCAGGGCGATCGAACCGGTATTGCTCGATTCGACGGCCGCGACCATGGCGTGGATATCACCGGCCTTCTCGGCGCGCGCGATCAACTCGGCCAGCAGGGTCGCGCCGATACCGCGCCGCTGGAACCTTTCGGCGATGTAGACCGAGTTCTCCACGGTGTGCCGATAGCCGGATTTGGGCCGCCACGGCCCGTAACTGGCGTATCCGGCGAGTTCACCGTCCACTTCGGCCACCACCACCGGGCGGCCGTGCTCGGTACGGTTACGGAACCAGGCGATGCGCTCGTCGAGTTCCACGGGCTCGTCGTCCCAGATGGCCGTGGTCTCGGCGATGGCACGGTTGTGGATCTCCAGGATCGCGGGTAGATCGCCGGTCCGGGCGTCCCGGACCACGGTGGCCGATCCGGTCATCGGCCCACCGCGGCGGACAGCGCCGCGCCGACGGTGGCGTGACGGAACTCGTAGCCGGTCTCCTCGAGCACCCGGGGCAACGCCCGGGGGCTGTGCAGAATCGCTTCCTCCGCGAACTCGCCGATCACCGCGCGCAGCGCGATGCCGGGGACGAACAGCGGCGTCGGCCGGTGCAGGGCCTTGCCGAGGGCGCGGGTGAAGGCGGCATTGGTGACCGGGGCCGGGCCTACGGCGTTGAGCGGCCCGCGCACCGACTCTTCGGTGAGAGCGTGCCGGATGGCACCGATCTCGTCGTCGAGCGAGATCCACGGCTGATATTGCCGGCCGCTGCCGAGCCGGCCGCCGAGACCCAGCAGGAACAGCGTCCGCAGTTGCGGCAGCATCCCGCCGGCCCCGGTGAGTACGACCGCGCTGCGCAACAGGACCGTACGGGTCCCGGCCTCGGTGGCGGCATGGGTCGCCGCCTCCCAGTCCCGACACAGCGTGGGCAGGAAACCGGTGCCCACCGGCCCGCTCTCGTCGACCGCGCGATCGGCGGTGTCGCCGTAGTAGTGGACCCCGCTGGCGTTGACCAGCGTCGGTACCCCGGCCCGGGCCACTGCCGTCGCGAGAACGTCGGTGGGGGTGATCCGGCTGTCCCGGAGCAGCTGTTTGTACGCGCCGGTCCAGCGTTTGTCGCCGATACCGGCCCCGCACAGGTTCACCACCGCGTCGACCCCGTCGAAGATCCCGGGGTCGAGTTCACCCTGCGCGGGATCCCAGCGGCGTTCGTCGGGCGCGGCGGCCGGCCGCCGGACCAGCCGGGTCACCTGCTCCCCGTCGCGGCGCAACGCCGCGACGAGCGCGGTTCCGATCAGTCCGGACGAACCGGCTACCACAACCGACATGGTCGTCGCCCCTTTACAGGCCGAGATCGGCCTCGAATGCCGCCTCTTCCAGGCGGTGCCGGATGGTCGTGAGGAACCGTCCCGCGTCGGCGCCGTCGATGAGGCGGTGATCGTAGGTGAGCGGCAGGAAGCACATCGAGCGCACGCCGATGAATTCGCTGCCGGACTCGTCGGTGACCACGGTCGGGCGCTTCACGATGGCACCCGTGCCCAGCATCGCCGCCTGCGGCGGAACCAGGATCGGGGTGTCGAACAGGGCGCCCTGGCTACCGATATTGGTGATGGTGAAGGTGCCACCGGCCAGTTCGTCCGGCTTGAGGCCGCCGGTGCGCGCCCGGTTGGCGATATCGGCGATGGCGCGGGCCAGACCGGCCAGCGACAGATCGCTGGCGTTGTGGATCACCGGGGAGAGCAGACCCTGCTCGGTGTCCACGGCGATACCGAGGTGCACCGAGGCGTGGTAGGTGATCTCCTTGCTGTTCGCGTCGTAGCTGGCGTTGACGTTCGGGTGCACCCCGAGCGCCTCGACCACGGCCTTGGCGAAGAACGGCAGGAAGGTGAGGTTCACCCCCTCGCGCTTGGCGAAATCGGCCTTGGCCTTCTTGCGCAGCGCGGCGATCTTGGTGACATCGGCCTCGTGCACCTGGGTGAGCTGCGCGGTGGTCTGCAGCGATTCCAGGGTCTTGGTCGCGGTGATCTGCCGGATCCGGTTGGCCTTCTGAGTGGTGCCGCGCAG
>JABFXT010000089.1 GCA_013361595.1 Nocardia sp.
GTTGTAGACCATGTGGAGATGCGGGGGAGGGTCAGACGAGTTCCAAGCCCGGCACCAGATTCCTTTTCGGGGGAACGCCGTAGGTGGTGGTCCGTTCCCGCACCGGTCGGCCGATACCTTCGGCGATCTCGGTGAGTTCGGCCACCGTCTTCGCCGAACCGTGCTGTGAACCTGCCATCCGGGAGATGGTCTCCTCCATCAGCGTGCCGCCGAGATCGTTGGCCCCGCTGCTCAACATCACCCGGGTGCCGGTCGTGCCGAGTTTCACCCAGCTGGTCTGGATATTGTCGATCCGGCCGTGCAGCATGATCCGGGCCAGGGCGTGCGCGGCGCGGTTGTCGCGGTTGGTGGGGCCCGGACGGGAGGCACCGGCCAGATAGAGCGGGGCACTCTGGTGGACGAACGGGAGCAGGACGAATTCGGTGAACCCGCCCGTTTCGTCCTGGATACCGCGCAGCACCCGCAGGTGCCCTACCCAGTGGCTGGGGTTGTCCACATGCCCGTACATCATGGTCGAGCTCGACCGGATCCCGACCTGATGAGCGGTGGTGACGACATCGATCCAGGCGGAGGCGGGCAGCTTGCCCTTGGTGAGAACCCACCGCACCTCGTCGTCGAGGATCTCGGCCGCCGTTCCCGGGATGGTGCCCAGACCCGCTTCCCGCAACGCGGTCAGCCAGTCGCGGACGCTCTCGCCGCCGCGCGAGGCGCCGTTCACGATCTCCATCGGGCTGAAGGCGTGGACGTGCATGGACGGCACCCGGGCCTTCACCGCCCGGACCAGATCCGCGTAACCCGTCACCGGCAGGTCGGGGTCGATCCCGCCCTGCATGCAGACCTCGGTGGCGCCGTCCACATACGCTTCCCACGCACGGTCGGCGACCTCGTCGGTACTCAGAGTGAAGGCATCGGCGTCACCCTTGCGCTGAGCGAACGCACAGAAGCGGCAGCCCGTGTAGCAGATATTGGTGAAGTTGATATTGCGGTTCACCACATAGGTGACGTCGTCGCCACAGACATCACGGCGTAACCGGTCGGCGAGGGCGGCGACGGCATCCAGGTCGGCACCGTCGGCGGTGGCCAGCGCCAGATACTGGGCGTCGGTGAGACCGGCGGGATCTCGTTCCGCGGCCCGCAGCGCGGCCGCTACATCGGCATCCAGCCGCTGCGGCGCGGCCGCCAGATCGCGGACCTGTTCGCGAATGGTGTCCCAATCACCGAAGGCGTTGTCGATATCGCTGCGGGTATCGGTATTGCGGCCGGTGGTATCGATCTCGGTGTTGAGATCGGTGCGGCCCGCCGATTCCCAGCTCTCGTCGGGTTCCTGCCAGGGCAGGCCCACCGGGAGCGCGCCGGCCTTCGCCAGTCCGGTCTCCGCGTCGGTGAGGGCCGCGACGTGCGCGCCGATCCGCGGATCGATCCACGGGTTGCCGGCGCGTACATACTTCGGATGCGCGGACGTGCGCTCGACCAATTCGAAACCGGCGGCGGCGGTGATCTCGGCGAGGGTGTCCAGATTCGGCCAGGGCCGCTCGGGGTTCACGTGGTCGGGGGTCACCGGCGACACACCGCCCCAGTCGTCGATACCGGCTTCCAGCAGGGCTCGGCATTCCTCAGCGGAGACCAGGTTCGGCGGTGCCTGCACCGAGACATCGGGCCCGACCAGCAGCCGGGTCACCGCGATGGTGGCCAGGAACTCGGCGAAATCGGCGTCGGGCGCGTGCCGCATGGCAGTGTCGTCCTTGGCCCGGAAGTTCTGCACGATGACTTCCTGGATATGACCGAACGCCTTGTGCTGTTTGCGGATCGCGGCGATCGTATCGGCCCGCTCGGCCATGTTCTCGCCGATACCCACCAGGATCCCGGTGGTGTAGGGCACCGATAGCCGGCCCGCGTCGGTGATGGCCCGCAGCCGCACCGCCGGATCCTTGTCGGGACTGCCGTAATGGCAGTTGCCCTTCTCGGTGAACAACCGCGTCGCGGTGGTCTCGAGCATCATGCCCATCGACTGCGCCACCGGCTTGAGGCGCGAGATCTCCTCCCAGGACATGACCCCGGGATTCAGATGGGGCAGCAGCCCGGTCTCCTCGAGCACCAGGATGGATACCGCGCGCAGGTAGTCCAAGGTGGAGTCGTAGCCGCGTTCGTCGAGCCACTGGGCGGCCTCGGGCCAGCGGGCCTCGGGCCGGTCGCCCAAGGTGAACAGCGCTTCCTTACAACCCAGTTCGGCACCGCGACGCGCGATATCGAGCACCTCGTCGGGTTCGAGGAACATCCCGCGACCCTGGGCACGCAATTTGCCGGGCACCGTCACGAAAGTGCAGTAGTGGCAGGTATCGCGGCACAGATGGGTCAGCGGGATGAAAACATTGCGCGAATAGGTGATCGTGCTCGGTCGCCCGGCCGATTCGAGACCGGCGTCGCGCACCCGCGCGGCACTACGGCACAGATCGGCGAGGTCCTCGTCGCGAGCGTGCAACAGCACTGTGGCCTCGTCGACGTTCAGTGTGACCCCGTCGCGTGCCCGGCGCAGCGCCCGGCGCATGGCGGACGGGGTCGGCACGGGGGTCGGGACGGTCGGTTCGGGTAGCTCGGTCACGCCCTCGATCATGCGGCACACATCCGGAACTGTCTCCTCCCAGGTCGTTGCGCGTTCACAACCCCGGTATATCTCGGGCTATTCCACGCAGGTCGGAGCTGTGTTTATTTGCGGCGCCTCCGGCGCCGCGGGCGGGGCCCTCGTGACCCCGGTTCTTCCCTCCGGCGCTCAGTCGCTGCGCTCCTTCGCTCTGTCGCTCCAGAACCGGGGCGGGCCCCGCCTTCGTGGTGGGCTGCGCCTTCGCCGACGATGTCAGGGCCCTCGTAACCCCGGTGGGGCCCGGCATCGTTGCCGAACGACGAGAAAGCTCCCATGTCATTGCCGACCATCCAGCGGGCACGGATGCCGACCACGCGGACCCGGCCCGGATGCCGGCCGGCAGGCCTCGGGCCGCCGACCCACCTGAGTAGGCTCACGTCACTGTAAGTACTCGACGGTCGCCCATCTCTGGCGGGCCGACCGCACATCACACCGTGCGACGATGAATATATGCCGCCGGACAGCTCGCCACGGTCAACGAATCTCCTGGCCGACCCGTCGTGGCGGCCCAGCCCCCGCGCGAAGACCCTGTGGACCGCACAGATCGCGCTGTCCTGGCTGTTCGTGTTCGTGGTACTGCTCGGGTGGGTCGTCTTCGACGCCGACCGCCGCGCCTGGCAGGCGGTGGTGGCGCCGGTCGTGCTGGTGGTCGCGGCGCTCACCACGCTCGTGGTGCCCCGGTGGCGTTACCGGGTGCACCGCTGGGAGGTGACCGACGAGGCCGTGTACTCCCGTTCGGGCTGGCTGACCCAGGAGAGCCGGGTCGCGCCGATCTCCAGGGTCCAGACCGTGGACACCGAACGCGGCCCGCTGGAACGGATACTCGACCTGTCCACGATCACGGTGACCACGGCTTCCTCCGCGGGCGCGGTACACATCAGCCTGCTGGACCGGGCGGTGGCCGAGCAGACCGTGACCCGGCTGACCGAAATCGCCGCGCGGCATCGCGGGGACGCCACATGACCGGACCCGAGGCGGCCGGCGGCGGCTCCCGGGCGGCCGCGCGGGAGCCGGTTCCGGACCCGGACCGCGACGACGCCGAACCCTGGCTACGACTCGATCGCCGGATGCTGCTGGTACATCCGGTTCAGGAGGTCGTCAAGTTCCTGCCCGCGGTGATCGGCGCGGTGATCCTCGGGGTCAGTTCCGGTAACCCCTTCTACAGTTTGCTGGGCCTGCTGTTCGTGATCCCCTACGCGCTGACCCGCTGGTTCACCACCACCTACCGGGTCGGGCCGACCCATGTCGAACTCCGCACCGGGCTGATCCGGCGCAAACGACTGTCGGTGCCGCGGGCGCGGATCCGTTCGGTCGATATCGAGGCCGACCCACTGCACCGGGTCCTGGGCTTGGCGGTGGTGGTCATCGGCACCGGCCGGGAAGCCGACGCCGACGACAGGTTCCGGCTGGACGCACTCGCCGCCGAACACGTCCGGCCACTGCGTACCGAACTACTCGCCC
>JABFXT010000369.1 GCA_013361595.1 Nocardia sp.
ACTCACCCGGGGTGAGCTTCATGAAGTCGTGGGTGAACGGCATGACGCAGAAAACGTCCACACCCAGCTCCTCGGCCAGTTCGGCACGGCGGGTGAGCGTGGTGAGCTGCGCGGGATGGGACCCGGGCCGGATCACCTCCATCGGATGCGGATCGAAAGTCATCAGGACGGCCGGGACATCACGCGCGGCAGCGGACTTCACCGCCCGGCTGATCAACTGCGCGTGCCCGCGATGAACACCGTCGAACACGCCGATCGTGAGAACGCACCGCCCCCAGTCCGCGGGTACGTCGTCGAGACTTCGCCACCTCTGCACAGACGCCAAGCCTACGCAAACATGCGCCCGTACCGTATTCGGGTGCGGCGGGTGTTCGACTGCGCAACGCGCGGGAGAACACCGGGTTTCCCGGAGGAGACGTCATCGATGCGCCTTCGTATCCGCCCCGGCCGGACGCGAGCGGTGCCCGGCTGCGCCGTCTAGGTGGATCGGCGCGGGAGTGCCTAAGCTCGTGTTCGTGCCCGGAAAACGAGATATCGCCACCCGACGGGACCTCGCCGACGCCGGGGAATCGGTCGCTCCGGGGCTGTCGTCGGTGGCGCAGGACTATCTGAAAGTCATCTGGACGGCCCAGGAGTGGTCGCAGGAGCGGGTGAGCACCAAACTGCTCGCCGAACGTATCGGCGTCTCCGCCTCCACGGTCTCGGAGGCCGTGCGCAAATTATCGGACCAGGGCTTGGTGGAGCACGCCCGCTACGGCTCCATCACGCTGACCGAGGAGGGCCGGCGGGCCGCCATCGCGATGGTGCGCCGGCATCGCCTGATCGAGACATTCCTGGTGAGCGAGCTCGGTTACGGCTGGGACGAGGTGCACGACGAGGCGGAGATCCTGGAGCACGCGGTCTCGGATCTGCTGATGGCGCGGATCGACGCGAAACTCGGGTTCCCGGACCGCGATCCACACGGGGATCCGATTCCGTCCGTGGACGGCGCCGTACCGACACCGCCGGCCCGCCGGTTGATCGATTTCGAGGCCGGAGATACGGGCCGGGTGGCGCGTATCTCCGATTCCGATCCGGAGATGCTGCGGTATTTCGACTCGGTGGGCATCGCGCTGGACACGGTGATCCTGGTGGTGGAGCGCCGCGATTTCGCGGGGACCATCGCGGTGCGGATCGGGCGCGAGGAGACCCTCACCGATCTCGGTAGCATCGCCGCCGAGGCGATCTGGCTCCGGGACTGACCGGCACCTCGCGCGCCCGCCGCCGGTGCGACGGCCCCACCGCGTTCCGTCCGTCACCCACCTGATCGATCCACCACACGCCCGGGCGACGAGGCCGGAACCACCCGCGGACCCCCGAACCCATATCCGGTGGGCATTGCCGAGACCGGGGCCGACATGCTATTTATATTGTCAACAATCCGACAATTTCCGAGTGGACCTCACTCGGCCTCGCACACCCGTCGGTCCGGCCCGCCGTACCGACCGTCCCGGGAGGCGGAACATCATGGCCGAACTTTCCCCGATCCTGAAGCAGGCCACCCCGGTCACCGTGGATCACGGTGCCGGCTGCTACCTCTACGACGTCGACGGCCGCCGGTTTCTCGATTTCACCGCCGGTATCGGGGTCACCAGTACCGGCCACTGCCATCCCCGGGTGGTCGCCGCGGCACAGGAACAGGTCGGCAAGCTGATCCACGGCCAGTACACGACCGTGATGCACCGGCCGATGCTGGAACTCACCGAGCGGCTGGGCACCGTGCTGCCCGATGGGCTGGATTCGGTGTTCTACGCCAATTCCGGCAGCGAGGCCGTCGAAGCGTCCTTGCGGCTGGCCCGGCAGGCGACCGGCCGCCCCAATGTGATCGTCTTCCACGGCGGCTTCCACGGTCGCACCGTCGCCGCCGCGACCATGACCACCTCCGGAACCCGCTTCTCCGCCGGTTTCAGCCCGCTGATGTCCGGCGTGCACGTGGCCCCCTTCCCCACCGCCTACCGGTACGGTTGGACCGAGGCCGAGGCCACCGCTTTCGCATTGCGCGAACTCGACTACATCTTCGCCACCCTCACCGCACCCGCCGAGACGGCCGCCTTCGTCGTGGAACCGGTCCTCGGCGAGGGCGGTTACATTCCCGGCAACCGGGAGTTCTTCCAGGGCCTGCGCGAACGCGCCGACCGGTACGGCATCCTGTTGATCTTCGACGAGATCCAGACCGGTTTCGGCCGCACCGGGAAGTTCTTCGGCCACCAGCATTTCGACGTCCGGCCCGATGTGATCACCATGGCGAAAGGCCTGGCCAGCGGCTTCCCCATCTCCGGTATCGCCGCCTCGGCCGAACTCATGGGTCGCGCCTGGCCCGGGTCACAGGGCGGCACCTACGGCGGTAATGCCGTGGCCTGCGCCGCCGCACTGGCCACTCTTGACGTGATCGAATCGGAGGGCCTGGTCCAGAACGCGGCAGTTCGCGGTGATCAGCTCCTGGCCGGCGTGCGGGCGGCGGAATCCAAGGCGATCGGCGATATCCGGGGCCTGGGCCTGCTGGTGGGCGCGGAATTCACCACCCCCGACGGCACCCCCGACCGGGAAACGGCCACCGCCGCACAGCAACTCGCCGCCGAGAAGGATCTACTGCTGCTGACCTGTGGTGCCCATATGAATGTGGTGCGGATGATCCCGCCGCTCATCGTCTCCGAGGAGCAGATCACCGACGCCCTGACCATCTGGTCCGATGTGCTCGGCGGGCTGGGTCTCTGATGGCGCGCTACATCACGATCACCCTCACCAAGGCCGGAATCACCTGCCGGGCCCGGCTTCTCGACGACGAGGCACCGCGCACCTGCGCCGCGGTATGGGAGGCTCTGCCCCAGGAGGGGGATGCCTTCCACGCCAAGTACGCCCGTAACGAGGTGTACACCCTGGTGCCCCGGATTCCCGGCGCCCCGCATCGGGAGAATCCCACAGTCACCCCGATTCCGGGCGATGTCTGCCTGTTCGATTTCGAGCCGTGGGAAATAGGTAATCCGGCCTACGGGTACGACCCGGGATCGACCGCCCACCACGATCAGGGCGCCACCGATCTCGCACTCTTCTACGGCCGGAACAACCTGCTCATCAACGGTGATCTCGGCTGGGTTCCGGGCAATGTCTTCGCGACCATCGAGGAGGGGCTGCCGGAACTCGCCGCCGCCTGCAACGCATTGTGGCTGCACGGTGTGGCGGGCGAATCCCTGGCCTTCGCTCGCGCCTGACCCGCCGGGCCCCGGGCACCTGACAGCCGGTCACGCGCCATCGCGAGGGTGGTTCGTGACACTCCGAGCAGCAGGGCCAGCAGCACGCCGAGCGCCGCCACCGCCGCTCCCGGCCCGAACCACCGGCTCCAGCCATCGGACACCCGCGACCTGCGCCAGCTCCGCCGGCGGCGCCGCCGACCCGGCCAGCCGTCCCGGTCCGAGCACCAGCAGCGCCGACACCGCGACCAGCGCGTACATACCCAGCGCGAGGGCCAGGGAGATCGGTACGGCCCGGGGGATGGTGCGGGCCGGATCGCGGACCTCTTCGCCGAGTGTCGCGATCCGCGCGTACCCGGCGAAGGCGAAGAACAACAGCCCCGCCGCCTGGAGCACCCCGGCCACGGTGGTGTCCGGCCCGAGTTCGAGCCGGACGAAGTCGGCAGAGCCCGAACCGACGCCCACGGCCACGGCCACGGCCACGACGGCGATCAGCACAACCGATACGAACACCACGACGACCCGGGTCGCCCACACAGATTTCCGCACCCCGAACCAGTTGATCGCGATCACTCCCACCACGACCGCCACCGCCACCGCGTGCGCCCGGTCCGGCCGGAGGTAGATCCCGTGAGCGCCATCGCCGCGCAGGAGGAAGTCTTGCCGACCACGAAGGCCCACCCGGCCGGAAAGCCCCAGGACGGGCCCAGCCGTTCGCGTCCGTACACGTAGGCCCCGCCCGACGACGGGTAGCGTGCCGCCAGCCGCCCACCCCCAGACGGCGGCGCAGGGTCCCCGCATCTCCCGGGCGCGCGGCGCCGGCCGGCGCGTCGAAGGACACGGACCCTCCTGTCTACGATCGAAGCC
>JABFXT010000326.1 GCA_013361595.1 Nocardia sp.
GGCCCGGGGGTGACCGTGCCCGGGCACCGGGCGCTCGGGTTCCACCTCGTCGACTACATCGTCCACGGCTGGGATCTCGCGCGGGCCCTCGGCGTCGGCTACGAATTGGACCCCGAGGCCGCCGAACCCGTGCTGCGGATCGCCGAAGCCGTGCCCGACGGTCCGGAGCGCGAACAACCGGGCGCCGCTTTCGCCCGTGCGCTGCCGGATCGGGATCCGGAGGTGCCGCTGGACCGGATACTCCGGTTGCTCGGTCGTTCGCCCGCCTGGCCGAAGAGCGAATAGCCGGCGCGGCGTCCGATTCGCGGCGGCCGCTCGATCCGCGGCGCCGGGCCGCAGCCGACCCGGGACCGGGTTCACGCCCCGGCGAGTTCGTCCCGCCAGACCGGGCTGTCGACATAGTGGTTGTCGTACAGTTCGGAACCGGCACGGATGTCCTCGACCGTCGCGGTACCGCGATGAACCCGCTCGAGCAGGCGGTAGTAGTCGAACCGGTGCAGGCCCGGGGTGAAGACCACCAGCAGCTCGGCATCGCTGTCGGCGGCCGGGGCGAACGCGTGGGGGACAGTCGGCGGGACGGTGAGGAAATCACCGCGCTCGAGGCGGACGATCTCCTCGCCCAGCAGTATTCGCACCGAACCGTCCAGCACCAGGAACATTTCGGTGGCGGCAGTGTGGAAGTGCGCGGGCGCGCCCGGTGACCCCTTGTGCAGGGTCGCTTTGTTCGCGGTGAGGGCGCCACCGGTATCGCGGGCATCGGCGAGCAGGGTGATCAGGCTCAAGCCGCCGTCCTGCACCGTTTCGGCGTCGGCGGAACGGACCAGGACGGGGGCGGTGGTCTGCGCGGAAGCGTTCATCGGAAACTCCGTGGGTCTCGGTGGGCGTGGCACCCGATTCGATCTGCTGCCGAGTAGACGGAGCAGACCCGCCGGGTGTGACATCGCGCCTTGCGCGTGTCAGCGAGTGCGTCAGGGCGGTGTCAGGGCGGTGTCAGCCGGGCCCGCGACAGTATCCATATGACCAGCACAGCGAACAACTCGACCCACCCCGCCACCCTGGACGACGCTTCCCCGTCGGCTGCCGGACCGGACCGACCCGAACTCCGGGAAGCGATCGAAGCGGCCGTCGACTCCGGTTTCACCGGGATGACATTGCGCGTACACGACGAGCGCGGTGCGTGGACCGGTAGCGCCGGGGTGAGCGAACGGGGCGGGACCACGACGCCGCCGATCGACGGACATATCCGGATCGGCAGCAATACCAAGACATTCACCGCGACCCTGGTCCTGCAACTGGTGGCCGAGGACAGGATCGGGCTGGACACCCCGGTGGCGGACTATCTGCCCGAGTTCGGGCTCGATCGCCGGATCACGGTGCGAATGCTCCTGCAGCACACCAGCGGCATCTTCAACTTCACCGGCGAGTACTACGCGGACGGGACGGTCGTGCCGGGGATCGTCTGCACCACTTCGGGAAAGGAATGGGTGGACAACCGGTACCGGACCTACCGGCCGGCGGAACTCGTAGAGTTGGCGTTGTCGAAGCCCGCGCGGTTCGAGCCGGGTACAGGCTGGAGCTATGCCAATACCAACTACGTGCTGGCCAGGCTGCTGATCGAGCGGGTCACCGGCCGGCCGGTCGCCGCGGAGATGCAGCGGCTGATCCTGGGCCCACTCGGCCTGACCGGCACCGTGGTGCCGACCGACGGGGCCGATATTCCCGAACCCCACGCACACGCCTACTACCGTTACGAGGAGGGCGGCGAGCAGATAACGGTCGATGTCACCCGCCAGAACCCGTCCTGGATCTCCAGCGGCGGTGACATGATCTCGACGACGCGCGATCTGCACATATTCTTCTCCGCGCTCAACCGCGGGGACCTGCTGTCGGCCGAGTTGCTGGCCGAGATGCGGACAGCGTGCGCGACGGGCCTCCCCGGGATGAACTACGGGCTCGGAGCGTTCGTGCAGGACCTCGACGGCGGGGGCACCGTCATCACCCACAACGGCGGCGCGGCGGGGCACGGGGCGCTGATGTTCAGCACACCCGACGGCCGCACCACTCTGACCGCTTCGTTCAATTATGTGGACGACGCCGCGATGTCGTTGGCGCTCGCCTTCCAGCAGACCACGCAACGACTCGTCTCGGCGGTTTTCGGCGGTGGGCAGGCCGACCCCGGCCGGTCGCCGAGCTGAGCCGACACCCGCCCAGCCGTGCCCTACGGCCGGCGGGTACGGAGAACTGCCGCGCGCCGGTTCACGCCGGCTCGACGGCCGCGCGGATGGCCGGATCGAGGAGGCCGAGATCGCTGCCCAGTTGTCCGGCGAGGTCCCGGGCCACCGCGATGTCCTTACGCAGGAAATCGCCGACCGATTCCGCGAAGGCGGCGACGGAACCCTTCGCCGCCACGCTCAGCACCGCCCGGCTCGAACTGCTGGCGTGCGGAAGCGCCGACAGCACTTCGGCCTCGGTCAGCCCGAGCTGCCCGGCCAGCCGGACGGCGTCGGTGACCAGGCCGATCTGGGCGGCGAACAGCGAGTTGTTGACCAGTTTCACCCGCTGGCCGTTACCCAGTTCGCCGACGGCCAGAACGGGATCGGCGTAGGCGGCCAGCACGGGCCGGGCCAGCGCGGTCGCCGCGGCGGAACCGCCGAGGAAGACAGTGAGGTTTCCGTCGGCGATATTGTGCGGGCCCCCGCTCACCGGCGCGTCGACCACATGACGCCGGGCGGCGGCCGGAGCGGCGGCGATCGCGGTCGCGGTATCGGGACTGCCGGTGGTGTGCAGGATGAGCACCGAACCGGCCGGCATGGCGTCGAGCAAGCCGCCGTCCAGGCAGATCTCGCGGACCTGCTGGTCGGTGAACACACAGATCACCACTGCCTCGGCGTGGTGCCCGGCTTCGGTGACGGAACCGAGGGCGGTGGCTCCGGTCCCGGTGATCGCCGCGCGCGCCTCGGGGTTGCGCCCGACCGCGCGGACGGTGTGCCCGGCGGCCGTCAGCCGCCGGATCATGGGGATCCCCATCCGGCCTGCGCCGATGAATCCGATACGCACTCGGTTCTCCTTCGATCACGGGCACGCCGCCGGCCCGCCGGCCGGTGCGGTGTGGCCGGGTTTCAGCGGGGGCGGCCCATCAGGCCGAGCGTGGCGTCCGCGGTGTCGAGGACGACCCCGGGTGTGATGTCGGCGGCGGCCGCGAGCTCGCTGATCAGCCGGACATCCTTGCGCAGGAGATCACCGGCATGCGTGGCGATCTGGTCGAGCGTCCCGCCGCCGGCGAGGATCCGCCCGAGCGCGAAACTGTTACCGCTGCCGTTGCCGATCACCTCGCCGAGCCGTTCGGGGCTCACCCCGAGCCGGGCACCGAGTTCCAAGGTGCTGACCGCGGTGGACATATGCGCGGTGAACAGCAGGTTGTTCAGGAGTTTGGTGGTCTGCCCGGCGCCGACCCCGCCCAGGTGTACCACCGGATTCGCATACGTCCCGAACACCGGAAGACAGCGCGCCAGGGTGTCCTCGTCACCACCTGCCATCACCAGCAGCCGTCCGGCCGCGACGGCGGGCGCGCCGCCGCTGACCGGAGCGTCGATGAGGGAAACATGCTGGGCGGCGGCCTTTTCGGCGAGCTCGCGACAGGTGTCGGGATGCACCGTGCTGTGGATCGCGATCACCGGCGGCTCCGCGCGCCCGGCCGCGGCGGCGGCGAATCCGGCCAGGACACCGTCGGCGCGTTCGAGGACCTCCCGCACATCGGCGTCGCCGACCACACACAGGCAGACCAGATCGCTGTCGGCGGCCAGATCGGCCGGACTCGCGGCGACCTTCGCCGCGGTATCGGCGTACGGCTCGGTGGTCGCGGCGCGGCGCGCCCACAGCGTGGTCGGGTATCCGGCCTCGACGATGCGGCGGGCCATGGGGCCGCCCTGACTTCCCAATCCGATGAATCCGACGCGCATCAGATGTTCCTCTCTACGCACAGCTCAGGAATCGGCGTCCGCCGACTCCGGCTTCGGGGCCGGGGGCCGCCAGAAGACCGCCAGCAGGCCGGCGGTGGCCAGTACGCCGACGCCGAGCGCGATCGCGCCGCCGCCCCAGCCGGTGATCTCGATTCCGGCGGCATGGTCCACGGACAGCCATCCGGGCCCGAGGATGCCGATGGCCAGCGAGACGACCGCGAGCACCAGGACGTACTCGTAGCCGTCCTTGAATACGAAGAAGCCGTTCTTCCGGTGCGCCAGCAACGCGGCCACCAGCATCACCGAGATGACCGCCGCGGCCGCCAGCGGAGTGAGCAGCCCGACGATCAGCAGTGCCCCCGCACCGATTTCGGTGATCACGCTGAACCAGGCCTGCAGAACGCCGTTGCGCAAGCCCAGGCCGCTGAACCAGCCCGCGGTGCCGGCGATCTTGCCACCGCCGATCCAGTGATTGACGCCGTGGGCGATCATGGTGGCGCCGACGACGAGCCGGAGCAGCAGTAGCGCGATATCGGTGATGTCCATTCGGTTACCTTTCCGGCCGCGCCACGGCGCCGCCGTCGAATTGCCGGGTGGGCCCGGAGAACTCTCCGGTCCCGCGGGCGATGATGCACTCCTCGGCGAAGGCCAGCACGTCGAGGTGGTAGGCCGGGGCGGTGCGGCCGAGGCTGACATTGTGACCGGTGCCGGGCATCCGGTTCACCACGACGCGTGGAGATCCGGTGAACAGCCCGCCGACCGCGGCCATTTCCGCGGCATCGTTGCGCCAGACCCGCTCGAACTCACCCAGGCTGTACCGCACGGGTACGCGGATATCGGGTGCGAGCCCGAGGAACTCCCGCGCGGCCCAGTCGTGCAGCGTCCGCGACTCCAGATACGAGCCCGGCGCGGACACGCTGCTGCCACCGAGGACATCCGCCGGGTACAGCCGGGCGGGTTCCCAGAGCAGCCGTCCCACGCCCCGGGGTCGCCGGCCCGCCATCCGGTCCGGGCCCCAGAGCAGGTCGTGGGCGGCCTGCTGATGGGTGCGGCCGGTGCCGGCCAGTTCGAGCCCGAGCAGGCCGGTACCGTGTTCGGCGGCGGCCAACCGGACCGCGAGTTCGCAGCCCGCCGAATGCGCGAGCAGGAATATCCCCGCGCCGCGCGGAGATCGGTCCAGCAGCGCGTCGACCGCGCCGTAGATCAGTTCCACCCGGCGCTCGGGCCGGTCCAGCAGGTCGGCGTAGGGGGCCGAACTCCGGAACCCGGGCCGGTCCAGCGCGAGCACGGTGTATCCGAGCCGTTGTCCGGTCCGTAGCAGTGAGTACTCGGGATGCCCGGGGCAGTCGAAGTAGCGGGAGTCGACCGCCCCGCCGTGCAGTGCGACCACCACCGCCCGGGGATCGGCCGCCTCGGCCAGCAGACCCGACACCGGGATCCCGTCGACTTCGGGAACTTCGGCGACCACCGGCAGCGGTGCGGCGGAATCGGCCGGAACCGGATCGGATTCGATCAGGGTCACCACGCACCCCGGACGCCGGCCGCCATCAGGATTCGCTCCGCAGCAGCACCGCGCCGCCCGGGGTGAGCCCACCGCTGGACACCACCGCGACCTTGGCGTCGGCCACCTGACGCTCCCCGGCAGTGCCGCGCAACTGGACGATCGCCTCGTGCATCAGACCCATTCCGTGGGTGCGGCCGTGCGAGAGCTGCCCGCCATGGGTGTTCAGCGGCAGGATGCCGTCGCGAGCGATATTGCGGCCCCCGTCCAGGAAATCCTTGGCCTCGCCGATTTTGCAGAAGCCGAGCGCTTCGATCCAGGACAGACAGTTGATGGTGAATCCGTCGTACAGTTCGGCGACGTCCACATCGTCGGGGCGCAGATCGGTGCGCGTCCACAGATGCGCGGCCGGACCCAGGACCTGCGGTTCGTGGGTGAGTGTGCTCTGATCCCATTCGATCCGTTCGACGATCTGGGTCCCCACGGCCTCCACCCGGATGGCGGGTACCGGCAGATCGGCGGCGGCCTCGCGGGCCGAGACGATCACCGCGACCGCGCCGTCGCACGGGACATCGCAGTCGTAGAGACCGAACGGTGTGGTGATCGGACGGGCGTTCAGGTAGTCGTCCATGGTCATCGGATCGCGATATACCGCGCTCGGGTGGAGCGCGGCGTTCGCACGCTGGTTCAACGCGATCCAGCCGAGGGTTTCGCGCGTCGTCCCGTACTCGTGGAAATGTCGCTGGGCCTTCTGCGCCAACGTGTGCGCGGCGGAGGTGGAACCGAACGGATGCAGCCAGCTCGCCGTGCGGCCTCCGCCGGACGTGGGGATCGTGCCCCGTTTCACGAGCTCGTTGAACGTGGCCTCCCAGACCGTGCGGAAGCAGAGCACATGGGTGGCGAGTCCGGCGTGCACCGCGAGCATGGCCGCGATCACCGACCCGCCCGGCCCGAAGGTTTCGATACCGCCGTTGTGCCAGGTCGGACGGATACCGAGGGCGGATTCCAGTGCGGTGACCCCGCCCTCGCCGAAGCCGCCGAGATTCCCGCCGCCCGGATACGACGACAGGCCGTCGATATCGTCGAGGGTCAGGCCCGCGTCGTCGATCGCCTGCCGGCAGGCATCGACGGTGAGCTCCAGCGGCGGGCGCATGAGCCGCCGGCCGATCTGAGACATGCCGATACCGGTGAGCGCGACACTGTCCTCGAACTTGGCGCCGGGCCGTCGGGGCGCCACATGCTGGGCGAACTGGTCCGGGGCTATCTCGTCCACGGGAAGCGGCGCGGGATCCGATTGCCGGGCGGCGGGCCGGAACAGCGGTAGCCACACATCGTCGTCCTGCTGGAACACCACCTCCAGCCGCATGCCGAGAGTGAGTTCGCCGGGATCGCAATCGACGATATCGGTGGTCAACCGGACCCGGGGGTCGTCCTCCAGGGCCACCGTCGCCACCACATACGGCGGTGGAAGGCCGGGGAGCCCGAAACGGTGGTTGACCGTGAACGACGCGAGAGTCGCGGTACCGGAGACGATCCGGGGAGCCAGCTCACGCCCCCGGCAGTAGCGGCAGATCGGCTGCGGCGGGTGGATCAGTGCCGAACAGGCACGGCACTCCTGGATCCGGAGGTTACCGTCGGCGCCCGAGGTCCAGAAGAACTCGGTGTCCAGGGACAGCAGCGGTAGCGGCCGCCCCGAACGGGGTGCCGGATCGTCGCCGGTCGTCGATGCCATATCGCCTCCTCGTGGCGTCGGTGGCAGGGTGCTCCGCATTCGCGGCTCGCGGCGGGGCACCCGCCGCGAGCCGGAAATCCGTGGTGCTCGTCGCGTCAGATCCGGGCCGAACCCTTACGGACGGTCACCGGTTCGGCGAGTCGCTGTTCGTCGCAGACGGTTTGCAGCTTCGCGAGTGTTTCGGTGAGCCCCGGGCCGAGCGGTTCACCCGGAGTGAAGGTGGCCGGCAGATGCCGCATGCCCTGGATCACCGCGATGGTCTCGTAGTGCACGGCCTCCGCCGGGACGCACCGGAAATCCGGTATCCGGTCGAGCACCGCGATCAGCATGCGCTTGTACACCGCGCGGGCCACATTCGACCCGATGCACCGATGGATGCCCAAGCCGAAACTGAAATGCCGGTTACCCTTCCGGTCCAGCACGACGGTATCGGGCTCCTCGAACACCGCCGGGTCCCGGTTGGCCATGGCCCAGGACAACCAGAGACGTTCCCCCTCGGCGAACCGGGCACCGGCCAGTTCGATATCGGAGTTCACGGTGCGGCCGTCGCCGGGCGCCGGGGTGAAGTAGCGCAGGAACTCCTCCGTCGCCGAATCCAGTAGTTGATCGCGTTCCCGGCTGAGGGTTTCGCGCTCCTGTGGATGTTCGGACAACCACTCCAGGGAATGCGCGGTCAGCGCGGTGGTGGTGTCGAAACCGCCGCCGATCAGCAGGCCGAGCATGCCGAGGATCTCGATATCGGAGAGGGGTTCGCCGCCGAGGGTCGCCTCGGTGGCGAGGGCGTGGATGAGCCCGGGCCGGGGGTTCTCCCGGATCTCGGTGAGATTGGTGTAGAGATCGAGTCCCATTTCCTGGTGCAGCCGGTGCACCCGCTCGTATTCCGGGGAGTCGGGCGGGGTGTACACGGTGGCGTGCGCGGGTTCGCTGTAGACCGCCCAGTTGCCCAGCGGTATGCCCAGCATCGCCAGGGTCAGGACCGCGGGCACGATATTGGCCAGGTCGTCGACGAAATCGATCCGCCCCGTGGCGATCTTCTCGTCGAGGGCGGCGCGGACGAGTTCGTCGACGAACGGGATCCAGCGCTGGACGGCCGCGGGGGAGAGGTACGGGTTGAGCACCGCGCGCAGCTCGCGGTGCTCGGGGTCGTCCATCTCCAGAATGCCGTTGCGGATGGAGGCCTGATCGGTCGAGGGGATGGTGATGCCCTGATATCCGCGCCGCACACCCTCGACGTCACGGTCGTTGGAAACGTAGGGGCACCGGGCGAGTTCGAAGACTTCCCGGTTGCCGGCCGCCACCCAGTAACCGTCGTGCCGGTCGGTCCAGGCGATGGGGCAGTGCTGATGCATATGCTCGGTGATCGACTGGAACGATTCCCGGTAGGTGGGTCCGTAGCGGTCGAAATCGAGCCGGGGATTCAGGCGGTCGGTGGTTTCGGCGGCGGACTTGGGTCCCCCCTCGTGCTACTCGGTGAGCGAGATGGCGCGCTCGGGGCACGAGTGCACCGCTTCGCGCACCTGGTCCTCTTGGTCGTGGGCTACATTTTCGTCGACCGGTGACGAATGTCCGTCGATTTCACTGAGTTCGAACGCTTTCGGCGCGATCATCGAGCACAGGGTGTGTCCCTGGCAGCGTTCCTGATCGACATGGACCTTCACGGTTGTCACTTCCCTTCGGATGCGGTGGGCGGATACCTGGGGCTGTCAGGTGTTGCGTCCGCCGTTGACGCCGATGATCTGGCCGGTGATGTAGCCGGCCTCTTCGGAGATCAGGAAAGCGCAGGTGGCGGCGATATCCTCGGGTTTGCCGACCCGCCGCACGGGGGTGCGCTGGATATGGTCCTCGACGCTGCCGCCGAGCAGCCGGCGCTCTTCGGAGCGGCGCAGCATGGGAGTGTCGATGAAGCCCGGCGGGACGGCGTTGACCGTGATACCCGAGGGGCCGAGTTCCAGCGCCAGGGATTTGGTGAGTCCGTTGACCGCGGATTTCGAGGACACATAGTGGGACATGAACGGCTGGCCCGATTGCGCGCTCGACGAGGAGATGTTCACGATGCGGCCCCAGCCGACCTCGACCATATCCGGCAGTACCGCCTGGATGGTGTGGAAGACACCGTGCAGATTGACCTCGATGACCCGCTGCCATTCCGCGAAGTCGATGTTCTGGAATCGTTTGAATCCGTCGACTCCGGCTGCGTTCACCAGAACGGTGACCGGGCCGAGCTTCTCGCGGACGGCACCGAGCGCTTCGGCGATGCTGTCCGGGTCGGTGACATCGGCGCGGTAGGCCGAATCGTCGTCCGCGGCCGGATTACGGTCCAGGGCGGCCACGTGGAATCCGTCGCTGCGCAACCGCTGGGCGATGGCGAGTCCGATGCCCGAGGCGCCGCCGGTGACAACTGCGGTTTTCACGCTTGCCTCTCCTCTCTTGCGCCCATTGGCGCAAGAACATGCATTCCGAATGTGGAGAACCGTACTCTCGTCCAGATCCGGTCCGCAAGATCTGCGGGATTCGTCCGAGGTCGGTCTTGTGGCGGATGTCGAGTGATTGCTCCAGCTCACCGAATCGGCAGCGTGAGCACCCTTGCCAAATGTACTATTCTCCTCAAACGAGAATGTAATTTTCACGAACTTTCGAGGAGGCGGGATGTCAACGCAGGAAGAGGCGGTGACTGCCACGCAGCGGTTGCTCATCGACGGGCAACTGGTCGAGACCGGGGCGACCCTGGCCTCACTCAATCCCGCGAACGGGACCGTGGTCGGCCACGCGCCCGAAGCCGGGATCGCCGAAGTCGATGCCGCCGTGGCCGCCGCCCGCCGCGCGTTCGACACCACCGGCTGGTCGACGAACCACGAATTCCGCGCACGCTGCCTGGAGCAGCTCTATCAAGCCCTCCAGGACAATGTGGAGGAGCTGCGCACCCTGATGATCGCGGAGGTGGGCGCGAGCTACATCCTCACCAAGGGCAACCAGCTCGAGACCCCGTTCGAGATCGTCAAGTACTACGCGGGCGTGCTGAGGGATTACACCTGGACCGAGGATCTCGGCCCGGTCGAGATCCGGGGTGCACAGCACCAGCGCTGGGTGGAGAAAGAGGGCGCCGGGGTCGTCGCGGCCATCGCCGCCTACAACTACCCGTACCAGCTGGCGTTTGCCAAACTCGCGCCGGCGCTGGCCGCGGGTTGCACCGTGGTTCTGAAGGGCGCCCCCGACACCCCGCTCATCACCCTGGCCCTGGGCGAACTCATCGCGAACCACACCGATATCCCGGCCGGGGTGGTGAACATCCTCACCAGCTCCGAAGTGGCTGTCGGGGAACGGATGACGACACACCCGGATGTGGACGTCGTCTCGTTCACCGGATCCACCCCGGTCGGCCGCAAGATCATGGCCGCCGCCAGCGCCACCCTGAAGAAAGTGTTCCTCGAGCTCGGCGGTAAATCCGCGGCCATCCTGCTCGACGACGCCGACTACAACCTGGGCGCGATGTTCGCCGCCTTCAGCATCTGCTCGCATGCCGGTCAGGGTTGCGCGATCACCACCCGGCTGCTGGTGCCCCGCGCCGATCACGACAAGGTCGCCGAACTGGTCGCCGCCAACCTCGCCAACATCACCTACGGTGACCCCGCCGATCCGAAGAACTATATGGGCCCGCTGATCAGCGAACGCCAGCGCGACAAGGTGCACGGCCTGGTGGAGCGGGCGGTCGCCGCGGGCGCCACCCTGGTGGCCGGCGGTGAGAAGGTCGACCCCGGGTTCTTCTACAAGCCGACCCTGCTGGCGAATGTCGACCCCGACAGCGAGATCGCCCAGGAAGAGGTGTTCGGCCCCGTCCTGGCGCTGATCCCGTACGACGATATCGACGACGCGGTGCGGATCGCGAACAACTCCATCTACGGTCTGTCCGGCGGTGTGTTCGGCGCCGACGCCGAACGCGCCCGCGGGGTGGCCCGCCGGATCCGCACCGGCACCTTCAGCATCAACGGTGGCAACTACTTCCACCCGGATGCCCCCTTCGGCGGCTACAAACAGTCCGGCGTCGGTCGGGAGATGGGCGTCGTGGGAATGGAAGAGTTCATGGAGCGTAAGACCATCGCCGAGGTGGTGGCCTCGTGAGCGCACCGCTGGAGGGGATCACGGTCCTCGAGGTCGCCATGTACGGGTTCGTGCCCTCGGCGGGCGCGGTACTCGCCGACTGGGGCGCGAATGTGATCAAGGTCGAGCACGCGGTCACCGGCGATCCGCAGCGCGGATTGCGCCAGATCGGCAAGTTCAAGGTGGAGGGCGATCCGAACCCGAATATCGAACACGCCAACCGTGGGAAACGCAGTATCGGCGTGGACATGTCCGTCGCGGGCGGCCGTGAGGTCATCTACGAACTGGCCCGCCGGGCCGATGTGTTCCTCACCAGTTTCCTGCCCTCGGCCCGCACCAAGTTCGGCATCGATATCGACGATATCCGCGCGGTCAATCCGCAGATCGTCTACGCCCGGGGCAGTGCGCTCGGTCCGCGCGGCCAGGAATCCGATCGCGGTGGCTACGATATGACCGCCTTCTGGTGCCGTGGCGGGGTGGCCGCCACCATCACGCCGGAGGGTACGAACGGCATGATCCAGCCGCCCGGCCCGGCCTTCGGCGATACGATCTCCGGGACCAATCTGGCCGGTGGTATCGCCGCCGCTCTGCTGAATCGCGAGCGGACCGGGGAACCGTCCGTCGTCGATGTCTCGCTGCTCGGCAGCGGGCTGTGGTCGCTGGGGCATACGGTCGCGTTGTCGGCCTATCAGGGCGAACCCATGCTGGCTCCGCCACCCGGCACCCACGGTGCGATGTCGAACCCGCTGTCGGGCCTCTACCGTACGGCCGACGACCGCTACCTCTCCTTCGTCATGTTGCAGCCCGGTAAGTTCTGGGCCGATGTCTGCCGGCATATCGACCGCCCCGAACTGGCCGAGGATCCGCGTTTCGCGGACGCGGCGACGATCGCGGCCAATACCGACGCCGGGGTGGAGATACTGCGCGAAGCCATCGCGCAGCGAACCCTCGCCGAGTGGACGAAGAAGTTCGCGACCCTCAAGGGCCCGTGGGCGCCGGTCCAGGACTCCCATCAGGTCGGACAGGACGATCAGATCAGGTCGAACGAATATATTCTTCCTGCCGGAGAGCTGGAACTGGTCTCCAGCCCCGTGCAGTTCGATGTCACCGCACCCGAACTGCGGCCGGGCCCGGAATTCGCGGCGCAGACCGAAGAGGTCCTGCTCGAACTCGGCTGGGACTGGGACCGGATCATCGAGTTGAAGACCGGTGGGGCGGTGGCCTGAAAAGTAGCGCCGAACGACGGATCCGCAGGAACGATACCGGTCTTCCCGGCCGGCTCGGAGCATCCACTATTTCGGTGCGCCCTGCGGACTGTCCGGCTCCGCCGGGTCGATCGGCTCGAGCGGCTCGATAGGCTCGAGCGGCGCGGGCGCCGGCACATGACCGTTGTAGCCGGGATCGCCGCCGTCGATACTGTCACCCGGTACGTTCGGTACTCTCTCATACCCGGTGTCCACTTTCGACGGCCCGTTGGTTGCGACGAAATTCTTGTCCCAGGTCTCCTTCAATTCGTCCCGGTACTTCTGATACGGCGACGTGCTGATCTCGTCGGCCAGCTGGTCGCGTGCTTCGTCGTGCGAGAGAGTCCCGGAAAGTTCCGCCGCCCAGATGCTCTTGGTCTCATCGCTGATGTTCCCGATATCGGGACCGCCGTTTCCGAGTATCTCGAGCCGCGCCCGGGCGGTGGACAGTCCGGCCTCGGCTTCTTCGAGATAACGCATGCGCATGTTCCGTTCGAGCCACGGACCGTATTTCTCACCGGGCGTCGGTGGATCGGTGATCGCGCCGAATCTGCCGGGGTAGGCGTGACCCACCTCGTGCGCCAGGATCGC
>JABFXT010000770.1 GCA_013361595.1 Nocardia sp.
CCACGACCCGCAGGGGTCGCAGTCACCGCCCGGTCCCGGAGCGGCGAGCACCGGGCGCGTGGCCGGGATGGACGGCCGGTGAACAGCGGGTGGTGTAAACGGAACGTAACAGTGTCCAGAGTTCGACGACACGCGACTCGAACCGGCGCGCCGCCCCCGCCCCGTTGGCTAATCTCGGCAATACCATCCGGAGTGGCCGAGTGGTATGGCGCAACGGGCCAGGGTGATGGAGGTACCGAGCGTGGGTACACCGTCGACGATCGATATGCGGGCACGCGGCCCGCGGCTGTATCACGTGCACCAGGACCATCCGCTGGCCGGTGCGCTGCTCGCCGAACTCGCGATCGACCACAGCATCCGGTACGGCGGTACCGCCGGGGCGATCCACCGCCGCCTCCGGGATTGTCCCGCCACCGATTTCCTCGCACCCGACGGTGGTCTGCTGGTACTGGTGGACCACGACGGCCCGGTCGCGGGCGGTGGTTTCCGCCGGGTCGATGCCACGACGGCCGAATTGAAGCGGGTGTGGACCGCGCGTGAGCATCGCCGCGCCGGGCTGGCGACCCGGGTACTCGCCGAACTGGAGACGGAGATGATCCGGCTCGGCTATCGGCAGGTGGCGGCGGCGACCGGCGACCGGCAGCCCGAGGCCCGGGCGCTCTACGCGGCGGCGGGCTTCGCCGAGGTCGACACCGAGGTCGCCCGGCTCTTCCGGTTCGAGAAAGCGCTGGGTGCCGGGTCGCGATCCTTCGGCGGGCACAGCGTCGAGGTCCTGGGGCGGCGCCGCCGACACCGCTGAACTCGGTCGCCGGTCGTATGACCGGCCGCCGGACCATGGATTCCGCGGCTGTTGCCGGCCGCGGCACCCGGACCGGGGCCGGGCCGGCTCGGGTCGCACCGGGACCGGCTCGTCGCTCCCGTGTGTGTGGGTTGTCCGGTTCCGGCGGCGGTATCGTGGCGGACCGGCCCCGGTGCGCGCGGCCGGGAAGGGTGCCTGTGCTCGCCGCTGTACTCTTCGCGGTGCTCGCCGCCGGACAAGCGACGCTCGCCGCCCGGTGTGCGCACCGGTTCCTGCGGACCGGCGATCGTCTGCCGATCGTTCCCGCCGTGGTGTGCGCGGCCCTGACCTACGACAACGCAGTGCTCGCGACCGGTCGCTGGATCGGGGCGGGCCCCGCCCTGGAATCCTGGTCGGTGCCCCGCGTCGTGGCACATATCGTGCTCACGCCACTGTTGATGCCGTGGGCACGGGCCGCCGCGGCCCGGGCGGGCGTCGGCTGGGTGCGGAGCCGGTGGGCGACGGTCGCGGTGGGGGTGATCACGGCGGCGGTGATCGTCCTGGGGGCGTCGGTCGAATTGAACCCGCTCGTCCTGGAGCCGCGGGAATGGGCCGGCACCGTGCGGTACACGACCGCGCACGCGTCGGCCGCCGCTGTGTTGTCGCCGGTCGTGACCGTCCTGGTGGTGCTCGTGGCGGCGATCGCGGTATGGCGGGTGCGGGGTTACCGGCTGTGGACGGTGACCACTGTGATCATGGCGGTGGTCCCGGCCGCGATGCCTCCCATGCTGATCACCAACTGTGCCGAGCTGGTGTTCACGGCGGGTGTCGTCGCGACCGCGATGTGGTTGTCGCGGCCGGTCCCCGTCGGCCGGGGCAGATATTCCGGCGCCGCATCGCGGTCCGTGCGATGAATTCCGGGTCCGGGCCGCGTCATCTGTGATGTCGACACCGGCCCGGACGAGATCCGGGCGGACACTCGGGCCGTGCCCGGAGCTGAGGAGAATCGGATGACAAAGGGTAGCGATCTCGCACTGTCGCATATCGGGGTGCTCGTGGGCGATCAGCAGGAAGCTCTCGAGTTCTATCGGGACGTGATCGGTCTCGAGGTCCGTGCCGATATGCCGTTCGGCCCGTTGCGCTGGGTGACCGTGGGTCCGGCCGGGCAGCCGGGCATCGAATTCATCCTGGAGACGCCGTCCATGGTGCCCGATCCCGGACAGCGTGCCGAGTCCGAACGCCGGCTGGCCGCCGGCGCGCACGGGACCCTCATCTTCACCACCGAAACGGTGGACGAGACGTTCGCGCGGCTGCGCGACGCCGGAGTGCGGGTCGGTCAGGAGCCGGTCGACCAGCCCTACGGGGTGCGGGATTGCGGATTCGTCGACCCGTGGGGGAATTTCCTGCGTTTCTCCCAGCCGCTGGGCTGAGCGAGCGCGAGGGGCGTCACCTGTGCCGATAGCCGGAGTTCGCGGCGTCCGGCGCATACGGTTCGCACGGGCCGTGTGCGTCGTCACAGCTACCGGCCGGGTGGCCGTCCATACTGTCTGATCATGGGCGATGCGCAGACCGCTGAAGGAAACGACGCGACCCTGCCGCTGCGCGAGGACATCCGGTTCCTCGGCGGCGTACTCGGTGACACCATCCGCGATCACGAAGGCCCGGAGGTCTTCGATCTCGTGGAGCGGGTGCGCGTGGAGGCGTTCCGGGTCCGGCGCGAGGAGGTGGAGCGCAGCGCGGTCGGCGAGATGCTGGCCGGCGTGGATATCGCGGTGGCACTCCCGCTGATCCGGGCGTTCAGCTATTTCGTCCTGCTGGCCAACCTCGCCGAGGACATCCAGCGCGATCGCCGTCGCGCCGCCCACGAGTCGGCCGGCGAAGCGCCACAGGACTCCTCCCTCGCCGCCACCTACCGCAAGCTGGACGCGGCCGCCGTACCGGGGGAGCGGGTGGCCGAACTGCTGTCCGACGCGCTGGTGTCGCCGGTGATCACGGCACATCCCACCGAGACCCGGCGCCGGACGGTGTTCGATACCCAGAGCCGGATCACCGAACTCATGCGGCAACGGTTGCGCGCCCCCGAATCCGAGCGGGAGAGCCTCGAACTCGAGATCCGGCGACAGGTCCTCACGCTCTGGCGTACCGCACTGATCCGCCTGTCGCGGCTGCGTATCCAGGACGAGATCGCCGTCGGCCTGAGGTACTACGAGCTCACCCTGCTCGATGTGATTCCCGCGATCAATGCCGGAGTGCGGGCGGCGCTGGGATCGCGCTGGCCCGAACAGCGACTGCTGCCGAAACCCCTACTGCGGCCGGGTTCGTGGATCGGCGGCGACCGGGACGGGAACCCGTACGTCACCGCGGAGGTGGTGCGGACGGCCGCCACCCAGGCCGCGGGCGTGGCATTCGGGCGTTACCTGCGCGATCTGGTGCAGTTGGAGAAGACGCTGGCCTTGTCGGCGCGGCTGGTCGCGGTGACCCCGGCCCTGCACGCGCTGGCCGAACGCGGCTACCCGGATCCGCGCACCTACGCCGACGAACCGTATCGGCGGGCGCTGTACGGCATCCGGGCCCGGCTCACCGCGACCGCGCGCCGGGCCGTCGCCGCACTGGACCCGGACGCGGCGGGTCCCTGGGAGTTCGAATCGTTCGGTGCGGGCGATCCCGGTGGGGCCGGCCCATATTCGGCACCGCAGGATCTGCTCGACGATCTCGACGTCGTCGACGCTTCGCTGCGGGCCGGTGGCGACGCGTTGCTCGCCGACGATCTCCTCGCCACCCTGCGGTATTCGGTGGAAACCTTCGGCTTCCATCTCCAGGGTCTGGATATGCGCCAGAATTCCGAAACCCACGAGCAGGTCGTCGCCGAATTACTGGCCTGGGCGGGAGTCCACCCGGACTATCCGAGCCTGCCCGAAGCCGAGCGGGTCGAACTGCTCACCCGGGAACTGCGTACCCGGCGCCCGCTGCTGAGTTCGCGGGCCCGGCTGAGCGAGCTGGCCACCAAGGAACTGGGCATTGTGCGCGCCGCCGCCGCGGTGGTGGCCGCGCTCGGCCCGGACGCGGTGCCCAACTACATCATCTCCATGTGCACCTCGGTCAGCGATCTGCTCGAAGCGGCGTTGCTGCTCAAGGAGGGCGGGCTGCTGGATCCGGGAGGTGCCGACCGCGGGCCGTCCTGCCCGGTCGGGATCGTTCCGCTGTTCGAGACCATCGAGGATCTCGCGGCCGGAGCCGGCACGCTGGCCGCGGCCCTGCGGGTTCCCGAGTATCGGGAGCTGGTGGCCGCGCGCGGTATGCGCCAGGAGGTCATGCTCGGCTACTCCGATTCGAACAAGGACGGCGGCTATCTGGCCGCCAACTGGGCGCTGTACCGGGCGGAACTGGATCTGGTCGAACTGGCGCGCGAACACGGCATCCGGTTACGGCTCTTCCACGGTCGCGGCGGTACCGTCGGCCGTGGCGGGGGCCGCAGCTACGACGCGATCCTCGCTCAGCCCGCGGGTGCTGTCCGGGGTTCGCTGCGACTGACCGAACAGGGCGAGGTCATCGCCGCGAAATACGCCGAACGCGGGTCGGCGCACCGCAATCTCGAATCGCTCATCGCGGGCACTCTCGAATCGACGCTGCTGGATGTCGAGGGTTTGGGCGACGATGCCGAACCCTCCTACGCGCTCATGGACGAACTCGCCGCCCGGGCCCGCACCGCCTACGCGCAGCTGGTGCACGAGACCCCCGGTTTCGTGGAGTACTTCCGGCAATCGACGCCGGTCGCCGAGGTGGGCGACCTCAATATCGGTAGCCGTCCCGCGTCCCGTAAACCCACCAGCTCGGTCTCCGATCTGCGGGCGATCCCGTGGGTGATGTCGTGGAGCCAGGCCCGGGTGATGCTGCCGGGCTGGTACGGCACCGGTACCGCGCTCGAGGAATGGATCGACGGCGATCCCGGGCGGCTCGCCCGGCTCGCCGATCTGTACCGCCGGTGGCCGTTCTTCCGGACCGTTCTGTCGAACCTCGCGCAGGTGATGGCCAAGAGTGACCTCGATATCGCCGCCCGCTATGCCGAACTGGTCGAGGATATCGATCTGCGGAAACGTATCTTCGCGATGATCGAACGCGAGCACGCCCGGACCGTGGCCGTTCATGCTGCCATCACCGGTAACGACCATCTGCTGGCCGACAACCCGTCGCTGGCGGAATCCATTCGCAACCGGTTCCCGTATCTGGAGCCGCTCAACCAGATGCAGGTCGAGCTGCTGCGTCGGTTACGTGCCGGTGACGATTCCGAATTGGTCAAACGCGGCATCCTGCTCACCATGAACGGGCTGGCCACCGCGCTGCGCAACTCGGGATGACACCCGCGCCGGTGCGTGGGTGTCATCCCGGCCGAGCCTCGGGTCTCGATCCGGGTCGTCCGGACCTGCGATCGCGGTGAAGGTCGTACCGTCGCCTGTATGACGACATGGAAAGAGTTCACCGCCGAGGCGCCGCGGATCAGCGAGATCTTCCGTCGTCGCCACAGCGCGACCAGCAATCTGTGCATGCTCGCCACCCTGCGCTCGGACGGGTACCCCCGCATCAGTCCGGTGGAGCCCTTGATCTTCGAGGAGAAACTGGTGATCACCGGCATGCCTGGCACCACCAAGTTCCGTGATCTCGTCCGTGACCCCCGCTTCTGCCTGCACACCGCGACCGAGGACACGATGGTCGCCGAGGGCGACGCGAAACTCTTCGGCGTGGTGGTCGACGACCCGGATACCGCGTTGCACGCGCGTTTCGCCGAATACCTGTACGCGGACAGCGGCCTGGATCTGCGGGGCCGGCAGTTCGACCATTTCTTCGTGGCCGATCTGACTTCGGCGTCGTCGGTGGAGGTCGATGACGATCTGCTGCGGGTCACCATCTGGAAACCGGGCGAAGGGGAGCGAGTGGTCGAGAAACAGTAGGCGGCACGCGGTGCGGGCGATCCGGTGGTCAGGGAACGCGCGAGAAACGGAGGTCGGCATTGGCGGCCGCCGCGGTCCCGAGCACCAGCGGCAGCGGCAGCCGGTAGTGGTGGAGCACACCGGCGAGCACGACCCCGGCCGGGCGCGCGAATCCGGCCGAGCCGGTGTGCTCGGTCAGGGTGGTGGTGAGCACCAGTGCCGCCAGCATGACGACGGACGTGTTGTCCAGCAACTCCGCGGTCCGGTCCGACAGCCGGAGGCGCGCTCCGAGGACGGGCCCGGCGAGCCGGAAGGCGTAGGTGCCGGCCGCCAGCACGAGCGCGGCACCGACCAGGTATCCGAGATCGTTCATCGATGCTCCTGTCGCGGAATTGTGACGACCACGCCGACGGCGGCCAGCAGGATCGGCACGCCGGGCGGTAGCACCGGGGTGCCGAGCAGTGCGAGGCCGGCCCCGGCGAGGGCTGCGCGCCGGACTCGCGGCGCGCGCAGCGCGGGCATGATCAATGTCAGCAGTACCGCCGGGAACACGGCATCGACCCCGAAGGCGCCCGGGTCGGGCACCGCGCTCCCGAGCAGGCCGCCCACCAGGGTTCCGGCGGGCCAGGCCGCGAAGATCCCGAGTCCGCAGGCGAGATAGGCGGCCCGGCCGGTGCCGGCCGAGCGCTGGGACAGTGCCACGGCCACGGTTTCGTCGTTGAGGAGGTGCGCGTTGCGCGCCCGCTGCCGGCCGGTGCCGAGCACCTCGGGTACCGCGAGCCCGTAGCCGATATGCCGGATGTTGAGCAGCAGGCCCGCGAGCAGGGCGGCGGTCGGGCTGCCACCGGCGACGACGATTCCGAGGAACAGGAATTCCGATCCGGCGGCCAGGACCAGTACGCCGAGCGCGACCGGAAACCACAGCGGAAGTCCTGCCGCGACCGCCGTGGCGCCGTAGGACATCCCGGCGACGGCGACCGCGACGCAGAGCGCGCGGATCAGCGAGCGCGCCGGACGATCCACTGTTCGCCATAACGAACACATGGCTACCATGGTGAACATGGAATCGTGTGTTCGTCAAACCGAACAGATCACTCGTGAACCGAACAATGCTGCGCGAGGTCCTGCCGAGGGAGATCCGGACCGAACCCCACAGCAGGTGATCGCCGCCTCGCTGCGGCGCGAGCGCGTGCGCGCGGAGCTGTCACTGACCGAGGTGGCCCGGCGCGCGGGCATCGCGAAATCGACCCTCTCGCAACTCGAATCGGGTACCGGGAACCCCAGCCTGGAAACGCTGTGGGCGCTGTGCCTCGCCCTGGAGGTGCCCTTCTCGCGGCTGCTGGACCCGCCGCGCCCGCGCACCCGGGTGATCCGGGCCGCGGAAGGTCCGGCGGTGTTCGCCGCCGAGGCCGATTACCGGGCCACGCTGCTGGCGGTGAGCCCGACGGGAGTGCGTCGCGATATCTATCGGGTGGCCGCCGAGCCCGGGCACCGGCGTGCATCGCAGCCGCATGCGCCCGGGTCGGTCGAGCACGTACTGCTCGGCACCGGGCGCGCGCTCGTCGGGACGGCGGCAGACCCGGTGGAACTCGAACCCGGCGACTACATCGCCTACCCCGCCGACATACCGCATATCTTCGAAGCGCTGGTCCCGGACACGGTGGCCACACTGATCTCCGAATATCCCTGACGGGGTGGTATCTCGCGCGGGCTCGGCCCGCGGGTCAGTCCCCGGTGAAACGGGGTGCGCGCCGTTCCAGCACGGCCGCGACCGCTTCGTCGTGATCGGCGGTGTGGTGGGTGACGGCCTGCATGGCCGCGGAGAGTTCGAGCAGGGTCTCCAGGCTCTGCTGCTGACCCTCACGGAGCAGGCGTTTGGTCATCCGGAGCGCGTGTGGCGGATTGACGGCGATCTCCGCGGCGAGCCGATGGGCGGTATCGAGCAGTCGATCCGGTTCGACCACCTCGTTGACCATGCCCCATTCGAGTGCCGTGGCCGCGTCGATGGCGGCGCCGGTGAACGCCAGCTGGCTGGCGCGGGCCATGCCGACCGCGCGCGGCAGCAGCCAGGCGCCGCCGTCGCCGGGGATGAGGCCCAGGCGTACGAAACTCTCGGCGAAGGTCGCGGTGGTCGCCGCGATCCGCATATCGCACATCAGGGCCAGATCGCAGCCGGCGCCGATCGCCGGGCCGTTCACCGCGGCGATGGTGGGGATCTCGCAGTGGTAGAGCGCCTTGGGGATGCGCTGGATCCCGTGCCGGTACCCCTGCCGCAACTGCGCCGGGGTGCCGGCGAACATACCGGCTTTGTCCCGCATATGTTTCACATTGCCGCCGGCGCTGAACGCTGTCCCCGCGCCGGTGAGGATGGCCACCCGGATCGAATGATCGCGGTCGGCCGCGTGGACCGCGGATTCCAGGGCCTCGATCGTCGCCTCGTCGGAGATCGGGTTGCGTTGCTCGGGATTGTCGATGGTCCAGACGACGACGTCGCCGGTGCGCTCCACGCGCACGGGTGCGGTCACGGGAAACAATGCCCGATCGGGTCGGTTCGGGCGAGCGCGCGGGTCGGTGCGCCGGGCGCGGACCGGTCCGCGCCGTGGTCTCGGTCGTGGATTCGGGGGTGCCGGCCGGCGCCGGGGCGGGTCGTTCGTTCCGGCCGGTACGGCGGGCCCGTTCTGCTGTCATCCGCACGGTGAGACCCATCAGGTTGCGAGTGCGTGATTCCAGCCGGGACAGCGATTCGGTGAGTTCGGTATCCGATACGGCGCCGAGATCGCCGGCGAGCAGGGTGTCGACCGCCTGCTCCAGGGCGCCGATCTGGACCCGGAGCCAGCTATTCGAACACATGTTCTAATTCTAGCCGATCATGGCGGGTGTTCTCCCGAACGCGGTGGGGGTGTCGGAGGTCTCGCTCGACGAGCGGGTGCGGCGCCGGCGAGTGGGGGCGCGTCCTGACTCGCGGGTCCGGCCAGGGGCTCGGCCGGTCCGGCGGTGGTTCGTCCCGGAGGTGATCCCGCCGATGCCGGGCGGTGACCCGGCGCGGCGCTCGCGGACCGGTTTATGAATGGGCTTGCATGGTCGTGCATAATCATCACATGGCTGATCTCACGGATATGCCCGACCGGAACGGACCCCTGCGCGTGGCCGTCGCCGGTGCCAGCGGTTACGCGGGCGGGGAAGTGCTGCGTCTGTTGCTGGGCCATCCGGAGTACCGAGCCGGGCGCCTCGAGATAGGGGCGCTGACCGCCGGTAACAACGCGGGTACCGCGCTGGGCGCGCTGCAACCACAGCTGCTGCCGCTGGCGGACCGGATCCTCGCCCCGACCACGCCCGGCGAACTGGCCGGGCACGACATCGTCTTCCTCGGCCTGCCGCACGGGCAGTCGGCCGACCTGGCTGCCCAACTGCCGGAGACGACAGTGCTCATCGACTGCGGCGCGGATTTCCGGCTCACCGACCCGGCCGCCTGGGACCGGTACTACGGCGGTCCGCACGCCGGCAGCTGGCCCTACGGTCTACCGGAACTACCCGGGGCGCGGGACGCTTTGCGGGGGGCTACCCGGATCGCGGTACCCGGCTGCTATCCGACCGTCAGCAGTCTGGCCCTGGCTCCCGCGATCGCCGCGGGCATCGTCGAACCCGCGGTCAACGTCGTCGCGGTGAGCGGTACCTCCGGTGCGGGCCGCAAACTCGATGTGAGCCTGCTCGGCTCCGAGGTCATGGGTTCGGCCCGGGCCTACGGGGTGGCCGGTGCGCACCGGCACACCCCGGAGATCGCGCAGAATCTCTCGGCGGTGGCCGGGACGCCGGTGCGGGTCTCGTTCACCCCGGTGCTCGCGCCGATGCCGCGCGGCATCCTGGCCACCTGCACCGCGCCGGTGCGGGTGGACGCGGCCGAGGCGCGCGCGGTCTACGAGAAGGCCTACGCGGACGAACCCTTCGTCCATCTACTGCCGGAGGGCGTCCTGCCCCAGACCGGTGCGGTCCTGGGCGCCAACGCCGTCACCCTGCAGGTCGCCGTCGATACCGACGCGGGCCTGCTGGTGGTGATCGGTGCGATCGACAATCTGACCAAGGGCACCGCCGGCGGCGCGGTGCAATCCATGAACCTCGCGCTCGGTTTCGACGAGACTGCCGGGCTGTCCACCGTAGGAGTGGCGCCATGACCACCGACAAGAACGGAAACCTCGTGCACAACCAGGGTGTCACCGCACCGCTCGGCTTCCGGGCGGCCGGAATCGCCGCGGGGATCAAGGCCAAGGGCGGCCCGGATCTCGCGCTCGTCTTCAACGAGGGCCCCGACTACGCCGCGGCGGGGGTTTTCACCAGCAACAAGGTGAAAGCCGCGCCGGTGCTGTGGTCACAGCAGGTGCTGAAATCCGGGCGGGTGCGGGCGGTGATCCTGAACTCCGGGGGAGCCAACGCCTGTACCGGGCCGCTGGGCTTCCAGGACACCCATCGCACCGCCGAGGAACTGGCCACGGCGCTGAGCAACTGGGGCACCGAAACCGGTGCCGGGGAGGTCGCGGTCTGCTCCACCGGACTGATCGGTGATCGGTTGCCGATGGACAAACTGCTGCCGGCCGTCACCGAGATCGTGCACGAGATGGGCGGCGGGATATCGGGTGGTACCGAGGCCGCGCACGCCATCATGACCACCGATACGGTGCCGAAAGAGGCATCCCTGCACCATCCCGACAAATGGAATGTCGGCGGTATGGCGAAGGGCGCGGGCATGCTGGCCCCCTCGCTGGCGACCATGCTGGTCGTGCTGACCACCGATGCCGTCGCGAGTGCCGAACAGCTCGACACCGCGTTGCGGCGGGCCACGAAGCTCACCTTCGACCGGCTCGATGTGGACGGATCGATGTCGACCAACGACACCGTGCTGCTGCTGGCCAACGGTGCCAGTGAAGTCACGCCCAGCCAGGAAGACCTGGACGCGGCCGTGCTCGCGGTCTGCGACGACCTCGCCGGTCAGCTGATGGCCGACGCCGAGGGCGTCACCAAACGGGTCCTGGTGACGGTCGAGGGCGCGCACAGCGAGGACGACGCGCTGGTCGCGGCCCGGATCATCGCCCGCGACAGCCTGGTCAAAACCGCTATGTTCGGCTCCGACCCGAACTGGGGCCGGGTGCTGGCCGCGGTCGGTACCGCCCCCATCGAATTGGATCCCGACCTGATCTCGGTGTCGTTCAACGGGTTCCCGGTCTGTATCGACGGCACCGGCGCGCCCGGAGCGCGTGAGGTCGATCTGTCCGGTGCGGATATCCACGTGGTCGTCGATCTGCGGCTCGGCGCCGGGACCGCCACCGTCCGCACCACCGATCTCTCGCACGGCTACGTCGAAGAGAATTCGGCCTACAGCTCATGACCGAAGCGCTGCACGAACTGTCCGCGCTGGACAAAGCGCATATTCTCGCCGGGGCCCTGCCCTGGTTGCAGAAATTCCGGGACAAGGTGGTGGTCGTCAAATACGGCGGCAACGCCATGATCGACGACGGGCTCAAACGCGCGTTCGCCGCCGATATGGCCTTCCTGCGTACCGTCGGCGTACACCCGGTGGTGGTACACGGCGGTGGTCCGCAGATCTCGGCCATGCTGCAGCGTCTCGGGATGTCCGGGGAGTTCCGCGGCGGTTTCCGGGTCACCACACCCGAGGTGATGGATGTGGTGCGGATGGTGCTGTTCGGTCAGGTCGGCCGGGAACTGGTCGGGTTGATCAATGCCCACGGCCCGTACGCCGTCGGTATCTCCGGTGAGGACGCCCGGCTGTTCACCGCGACCCGCCGCACCGTTTTCGTCGACGGCGCGGCCACCGATATCGGACTGGTCGGCGATGTCACCGACGTCCATCCGGATTCGGTGCTCGACCTGATCCGCGCGGGGCGTATCCCGGTGGTCTCCACCATCGCCCCCGACGCCGACGGTGTGGTGCACAACATCAACGCCGATACCGCGGCCGCCGCGCTCGCCGAGGGGATCGGCGCCGAGAAACTGGTGGTGCTGACCGATGTCGAGGGCCTGTACACCGATTGGCCGGACCGGTCGTCGCTGACCAGCGTGATCGATACCGACGCGCTGGCCGACCTGCTGCCGTCGCTGGATTCGGGAATGGTGCCCAAAATGGAGGCATGTCTGCGCGCCGTCCGGGGCGGGGTACCGGGTGCGCACGTCATCGACGGTCGCGTACCCCATTCGGTACTGCTGGAGCTCTTCACCGGGGAGGGAATCGGGACCATGGTCACACTGCCGGCGAACGAGGAAAACGGAGTCAGAGCATGAACACTGCGGAACTGCGGCAACGTTGGTCGAACGTGATGATGCGCAACTACGCCACTCCGGAGGTCGTGCTGACCCGGGGGACCGGCGCGGTCGTGTACGACGCGGACGGCAACCGCTATGTCGATTTCGTGGGCGGTATCGCGGTGAACAGCCTCGGCCACGCGCATCAGGCGATTCTGAGCGCGGTGATGGACCAGCTCGGCACGCTGGGGCATGTCTCGAATCTGTACGGCAGCGAACCGGTGATCGAGCTGGCCGAGCGGTTGCTCGGGCATTTCGGTGACGGTGACGGCCGGGCGTTCTTCTGCAACTCCGGTACCGAGGCCAACGAGGCCGCCTTCAAGATGGCCCGGCTCACCGGTCGGCGCAAGATCATCGCCTGTGACGAGGCGTTCCACGGCCGCACCATGGGAGCGCTGGCGCTCACCGGCCAGCCGGCCAAGCGCGCGCCGTTCGAACCGATGCCGCCCGGTGTCGTGCACATCCCCTACGGCGATGCCCGGATCCTCGAGCGTGCGGTCGATTCCGATACCGCCGCGGTCTTCCTGGAACCGATGCTCGGCGAGAGCGGTGTCGTGGTCCCCCCGATGGACTATCTGGTCCGGGCCCGCGAGATCACCGCGCGGGCGGGCGCACTGCTGATCCTGGACGAGGTGCAGACCGGGATCGGCCGTACCGGCAAGATGTTCGCCCACCAGTCGTTCGGGATCACGCCGGATGTCATCACCCTGGCCAAGGGGCTGGGTGCCGGTCTGCCGATCGGCGCGGTCCTGGCGACCGGGCCGGCGGCCGAGCTGTTCACCCCCGGTCTGCACGGCACCACCTTCGGCGGCAACCCGGTTTGCGCGGCCGCCGCGCTGGCTGTGCTCCGCACACTGGAAGAGGACGGGCTGCTCGAGCATGTCGAATCGGTGGGTAAACGGCTCAGCGACGGTATCGCCGTACTCGAACATCCACTGATCGCCGATGTGCGGGGCGCCGGACTGCTGATCGGGATCGGTCTCACCGATCCGGTCGCTCCACAGGTGGAGGCCCGGGCGCGGGCCGCGGGCTATCTGGTGAACCCTGCCAAACCCGATGTCATCCGGTTGGCGCCGCCGCTGGTGCTCACCGAGACGC
>JABFXT010000463.1 GCA_013361595.1 Nocardia sp.
TCGTGGACGTGGATATCGCCGACCGTGATCAGCAGGATCAGGGCCAGTGCGCCGATGGCCCAGTGGGCACCGTGCTCGAGGTACACGTATTCGGCCAGCGTGCCCTTGCGGACCAGGTAGACCGTGATGGACCGGACGAACATGGCGCCGATCAGGCCGAGGCCCAGGGCGATGATGATCGGGTCGGCTGTGATGGCGAACGCGCCGATCACGCCGTCGAAGGAGAACGACGCGTCCAGGACCTCGAGGTAGAGGAAGAGGAAGAATCCGGCCTTACCGGTGGCCTTGGCCAGACTCGACGGGCCGCCCGCGGCTTCTTCGGCGTGCTCTTCGGCATTGAACATCGAACCGAGGCCGTCGACGGCGATGTAGATGATCATGCCGAGCAGGCCGGCCAGCAGCACGGTGGCGCGGTCGTCGTCGTGGGCGAGGAACTCCGCGGCCAGGACCAGGCCGATCCCGGCCACGACCACCGACATCATGTCCAGCTTGCCGGCCTTGGCCAGGGGACGCTCCAGCCAGGACAGCCAGGTGAGTTCGCGCTCTTCGAGGATGAAGTTCAGGAACAGCATCGCCAGGAACATGCCGCCGAACGCCGCGATCTGCGGGTGCGCGTCGGTGAGCAGGGTCTCGTAGCTGGGGCTGCCGTCGGGGAAGAACGCGGCATCGTCGGCGGGTGGGTTCAGCGCCAGGTCGAAGGCCTGGACCGGGTTCAGGCCCGCGGTGATCCACACGATGGCCAGCGGGAAGATCAGCCGCATACCGAAAACGGCGATCAGGATGCCGATGGTGAGGAAGCTCTTCTGCCAGAACTCACTCATCTTCTCCAAGATGGTGGCGTTGATGACGGCGTTGTCGAACGACAGCGAGACCTCGAGGATGCCGAGGATCAGGCAGAGCGCCAGGGCGGTCGGGCCGCCGTAGAGGAACGCCACCCCCAGTGACAGCACCGTGACTACGAGGGATAAGCCGAATATGCGCAGGACCACGCTGGGACCTTTCGTGTGCGGTGGCCGGACTGCGGTCGGTATCCCGGCCTGTACGAGAAACCTGGTCGGCGGTATCGACGACCAGTCACCAGCGTTGCCGTCGACCGCCTATTTGTCCAATTTGTCTCCTCACGCCTCTGCGGGCAGAGAACGAGGGGGCCCGTCACCGGACCCCCTCACGCTACCCGGAGGTGTGGATCGTCAGACGTTCACGCCGTAGTCACGCGCGATCCCGGACAGACCGGACGCGTAACCCTGGCCGATGGCCCGGAACTTCCACTCGGCCCCGTTGCGGTACAGCTCGCCGAAGACCATGGCGGTCTCGGTGGAGGCGTCCTCGGAGAGGTCGTAGCGGGCGAGTTCCTCGCCGTTGGCCCGGTTCACCACGCGGATGTAGGCGTTGCGCACCTGGCCGAACGACTGCGAGCGGCCGTCCGCCTCGTAGATCGAGACCGGGAAGAAGATGCTTTCGATGGTCGGCGGGGTGTTGGCGAGGTCGACGTTGATGACCTCGTCGTCGCCTTCGCCCTCGCCGGTGGTGTTGTCGCCGGCGTGCTCGATGGCACCCTCCGGGGACTTGAGATTGTTGAAGAACACGAAGTGCTGGTCGGAGACGACTTTCTTATCGGCTCCGGTGGCGATCGCGCTGGCGTCCAGGTCGAAATCGGTGCCCGTGGTGGTGCGCACATCCCAGCCCAGCCCGACAGCGACCGCAGTGAGGCCCGGAGCCGCCTTGCTCAGCGAGACGTTGCCGCCCTTGGACAAACTGACACCCATGCGGGATTCCCTTTCGTAGTCATCTGTAATTCCCAGCATGTCGGTAACTGCCGGGTACGAAATACGACAGTAGTGGTTTTCGGGGGACTTGCGTACAAACTCGGGCAAGCCGGTCACCGGCCGAGCGGCGGCGGTGCACCCGGATGTTCTGCTGCCGAGGGCTTTCGGGAGGCACCTCTCGTACGCCGGGCCACTGCGTCCGTGTTCGACGTGGTGAGCGCGGACCGGACGGTACGCCCTGTCGCGGCGCGCGGGTGGTGGGATCTCCTACCATCGGGTCTGTGGCAGGCCGCAGGCGTGGATGGTTCCGGTCGGGGGAGGATCCGTGGTTCGAACAGGCACGGTCGGCGCTGACGACGGCGTTCCTGGATATGGATCGGCGGCAGTCGGCCGCGGAAGCGGCCGCGGTGGCCGCCGCGGAGATGTTCCCGGAGCGGGAGACGGTCCGCCGCTGGGCGCCGGTGCGTGAGGACTGCTACACCGCCGCCGCGGCCTATCTCCAGCTCACCGGCGAACTGGAACAGGACGAGCAGACCGGGACGCGCCGGGCCGACCGGCAACAGCGAGTGGACGCGGTGGTGCGGCAGCTGGGAGCCGCGGCGCAGGGAGTCGATCGCTTCTATCACGGCGACCAGGGCGCGCTCGAGGAAGCGATCGCGGTGGCGCGGGCGGTGCCCGAGCTGGTCGCGCGGGTCACCGCCGACGCCGCGCGGGTGCGCAGGCAGGCGGCCGAATCGGAGTACGCCGGCTACCCCTCTGTCCGCGACGGGGCCGCGGCCGTGGATGAGGCAATGGTCACATTGTCGGCGCTGCCGGCCGACCAGCGCGGCCGAGCACGGGTGGCGGCGAACGAGTTGGCCTCCGTTGCGGCCGATTTGTCGGAATCGTTGGCCCAGGCCCCATCTCGGACCGGTAGCGCGCGCAACGCGATAGCGTCGGTCACCACCAGGCTCGCCGCGGTCCGCACCCGGGCCGAGGGGATCGGGCCCGCGCATTCGGCGCTGCTGCGTGAGTTCAATGCTGCGAGTTCGGCCGATCTGGCAGACAATGAGCGCACCAGCGAGCGTCATATCGCCGCCGCGGCTCGAGCCCTGGCCGGGGCGCGCGCCGCCGCGGCCGAGAACACCCCGGAGCAGGCCCTTGAACTGACCACCACCGCGCGCGGCCACCTCGCCGACGCCGAACAACTGGTCGACGCCGCCACCTTACGGCTGGCCGAGTTGCGGGCGGTTCGCGACGATCCGCGACAACGCGCCGAAGCCGTACGATTCCGGCTCCGGGATGCCCAGATGCTTGCGGTGTCAAGGGGACTGGTGCCGGAATGGGGCTCCGTGCTGGACGCTCAGGTAGAACGCCTCGACCGGGTGGCCGCCTCCCTGACCGGGCGGCACCCCGACTATTGGGCGTATGTAAACGAACTCGACACCATCACCGAATTCATTGCCGGGATTGTCGAGCGGATGCGCAAACAATCACCACCGGGACAACGACGAGGATGAGACGGGGGCTCGATGACCGCAGGCATGGCCGTCCGGCAGGAAATTTCCCTGCACAAACGGGTACCGCGCCGACATTTCAGGCAACTACAGGGACCGGACGCCAGAGCGCTGTTCCACCGCCAACCCGAACCGTTCGATGACCTCGCCGATCGGGAGATACTCGCGACGGCGCTGGGCGCCACCCTGTACGTACCGGCCACCCGCGCGGATCTGACGGCCACGATCGAGCGCCGGGCCGAGCGCGGGGTGTGTTCGATGGTGATCGATCTCGAGGACGCCGTCGCCGACCACGAGGTCGAGTTCGCGAAACTGCAGACCGTACGCACCCTCGACGAGCTCGCGACCCGTCCCGATCCGAGTCCGATGTTGTTCGTCCGGGTACGTGACGCCGACACCGTGCCCGAACTGCTGGACCGGCTGGGCGCGGGCGCGCAGGTGCTGACCGGTTTCGTCTTCCCCAAGTTCGACAGCGCCTCGGCGCCGAAATATCTCGCCGCCCTCGACGCGGCGAGCGCTCGGACGGAGCGGCCGCTCTACGGCATGCCGGTACTCGAATCGGCCGCGCTCGTCCACCGGCAGACCCGCGACACCGAACTCACCCAGATCGCCGCGTGCCTGGCCGAGAACCGGGACCGGATCCTGGCGGTACGGATCGGCGCCACCGATATGTGCGCGACCTTCGGCATCCGCCGGGATCGCGACCTGACCATCTACGACGTGCGGGTCATCGCGGATGTGATCGCCGATATCGTCAACTATCTGGGGCGGGCCGACGATACGGGTTTCGTGATCACCGGCCCGGTCTGGGAGTACTTCGCCGATCACGAACGGATGTTCCGGCCGCTGCTGCGTACCGCGCCGTTCGAGGAATCCGACGCGGTGCCCTTCCGCAGCTATCTGGTCAGCCGCGACCTCGACGGCCTGCTGCGTGAGATCACTCTCGATCGTGCCAACGGTATCCAGGGCAAAACCGTCATCCACCCCTCCCATGTGGCGGCTGTGCACGCGCTGTCGGTGGTCACCCACGAGGAGTACTCGGACGCGCTGGACATACTGCAGGTCGAGGTGGGCGGGGTCGCCGCGTCCGGCTACCGGAACAAGATGAACGAGATGCGTCCCCATCGCAGCTGGGCGCGCAATACCCTGACCCGGGCCCGGGTCTTCGGGGTGGCCCAGAAAGGGGTGTCCTTCGTGGATCTGCTATCGGCGCTGGTCACGGTATGAGTTCACAGACCGGCGAGTCGTATTGGGCGACCCGCGCGCTCGGGATCGAACTGTTGCACCGGCAGGCGTTCCGCCACGGTGACACTCCGGACAGCCTGCCGCACGCCCCGGCGATCACCGATCTGCTGCAGCCCGGATTGCGCAAGAATCCGCGCCGCGCGCATCTGCTGGTATCCACGGTGCTGGGCAAACATCTGCCCACCGATCCGCTGCGGGTCCGCGATGCCGGCGACCGGCTCGGTGATCTGGTGCGCGCGGTGCTCGGCGAGCAGGACGCGGTGGTGCTCGGATTCGCCGAGACCGCCACCGGCCTGGGCCACTGTGTGGCGACACGTATCGATGCCGCGTGCTACCTGCATTCGACCCGCCGGGCCGTCCCGGGAGCGGTGACACTGACCGGGTTCGAGGAGGGACATTCGCACGCCACCTCGCATCTGCTGCAACCGATGCCCGGGGATGTGTTCACCGCGGGTCTGCCGCTGGTGCTGGTCGACGACGAGATCTCCACGGGCAATACCGCGCTGGAGGCCATCGAGGCGCTGCACGAATTCGCGCCGCGGACCCATTACCTGCTGGCCGCGCTGGTGGATATGCGCACCGACGCCGACCGCGACAGATTCGCCGCCGCGGCCGCCGCGCTGGGGGCGCGGATCGATACGGTGTGCCTGGCCTCGGGCAATACCGTCCTGCCGGACGGTCTGGTGGCGACGGTGGCGGAGCTGCCCGCGGCTGAACTCAATCCGGTGGCGGGCCGCCGCGGTACATCGGCCCGGCTGGAGCTGCCGTGGCCGGACGATGTGCCCGAGGGCGGCCGGCACGGATTCCTGCGCGCCGACCGCGCGGGTTTCGAGCAGGCGACCGGTGTCGCGGCGAAAATGCTGCGCGATCAGCTGGTCACCGAATTCTCCGGCCGCCCGGTGGTCGTGCTCGCCCACGAAGAACTGATGTATCTACCGCTGTGCCTGGCCGTGACGATCGCCGAAGCCGGGATACCGGTGCGATATCAGACGACCACTCGCTCGCCCGCCCATGTCCTGGACGAACCGGGCTATCCGCTGCGGCGCGGGTTCCGGTTCCCGGCTCCCGAACTCGGTGAAAAACAACCCCGCTACCTCTACAACGCGTCCTGGCCCGAGGATCCGAGCGCGGATCCGGTGCTGGTCTTCGTGGCCGATTCCCCGGCCGACAGCGAACTGCTCCACGCGCCCGGCGGTCTGGTGGATGTACTGACCGCGGCCGGTTCCGATGTGCTCGTCGCGGTGGTCCGGGGCGCGGATCCGCGCACGCTGGCGGCCACCCGCTCGGAAACCTCCGCCGGGCCCGGACCGCTGTTCGGTCCCGAATTCGGTTCCTACGATCGCGCCGACGTGGCGTGGCTGCTGAAGGATCTGTCCGGCGCCGATCTGGAAGCCGATACCGTCGCCCGGGAACAGCGGATCCAGGCCGGGCTGGCCCACTACGCCGAATCGCTGCCCATCGAGTACCAGCCCGACGCGGCCTACCGGAAACTGTTCGACGAGGTTCTCGCCGAGAGCGCCCAGCGGCTGGCCCTGGCAGTGGCGACGGTGGCCGAACTCGTGGTCGCCGAACGCGGCACCGATATCGTGCTGACGTCGCTGGCCCGCGCCGGCACCCCGATCGGAATCCTCATCCGCCGCTGGCTGGCCGCGCCGCACGCGCGCCGGCCCGCGCTCGATATCCCGCACTACGCGGTATCGATAGTGCGCGACCGCGGGATCGATACGGTGGCGCTGGACTATCTGGCCCACCGGCACGACCCCGCTTCGGTGGTGTTCGTGGACGGCTGGACCGGTAAGGGCGCGATCGCCCGGGAACTGTCCGCGGCCCTGGCCGAGTACCACGCCGCCGGCGGTGCCCGATTCGACGACGATCTGGCCGTTCTCGCCGACCCCGGGCACTGCGTCCGGACCTACGGCACCCGCGACGATTTCCTGATCGCCTCGGCCTGTCTGAATTCCACTGTGTCGGGGTTGGTATCGCGGACGGTCCTGAACCGGGAACTGATCGGGCCGCGGGATTTCCACGGTGCCAAGTTCTATGCCGAACTGGCCGGTGCGGATGTATCGGCCCGGTTGATCGAAACCGTCACCGGGGCTTTCGAAACCGTCCGGCCGCTGGTGTCCGCGCAGGTCGACGCGGTTCGATCCGGCGACCGCACACCCACCTGGGCCGGTTGGGCGTCGGTGGAGCGGGTGCGGGCCGAATACGGCATCGGGACGGTGAACTTCGTCAAACCCGGCGTCGGCGAGACCACCCGGGTCCTGCTGCGCCGGGTGCCCTGGCGGGTGCTGGTCCGGGAGGCCGACGCGCCCGAGCACGCACATATCAGACTGCTGGCGCGGGCCCGGTCGGTGCCGGTGGAGGTCGTACCGGAGCTGGCGTACTCGTGCATGGGTCTGATCAAGGATGTGCAGCGGTAGATGACGGAGCCGAAACCATTGCTGGTGGCCACCGATCTGGATCGCACCATGATCTACTCGAGTGCCGCCGCCGGAGCCACGGCCGCCGAGACCGTCTGTGTGGAGTACCTCGACGGCGCGCCACTGTCGTATATGACGGTCGCCGCCGCGGACCGGATGCGCGGGCTGGCCGTCGCCGCGGCGCTGGTACCCACCACCACCCGGACCATCGAACAGTTCGGCCGGATCGGTCTCCCGGGGGCGCCCTGGCCCTACGCGGTCACCAGCAATGGCGGAAATATCCTGGTGAACGGGGTACCCGATCCGCGGTGGCGCCAGGATATCGACGCGGCCGTGCGCGCGGGCGGCGCCGGACTCGCCGAGGTCGAGGCCGCGTTGCGGGCCCGGATCGACGAGTCCTGGGTGCTGAAATTCCGCCGCGCCGACGACCTCTTCTGCTATCTGGTGGTGGATCTCGCCGCCACCCCACCGGAGTTCCTCGCCGAATGGGACGCGTGGTGCCGGCCGCACGGCTGGTCGGCATCCCGGCAGGGCCGCAAGATCTACACGATGCCGGCAGCGGTGTGCAAGAGCCGGGCGGTGGCCGAAGTCCGGGCCCGGCTGGTGGCGTCGGGCGGATCGGTCGCGACGGCACCGACGCTGGCCGCCGGTGACGGCGCGCTGGACGCCGAGATGCTCGCCGCCGCCGATCACGCGATCCGGCCCCGGCACGGCGAACTCGAGGAACTCGGCTGGACCTGTCCCGGTCTCACTGTCACCGCGGCCGCCGGAATCGAAGCGGGCGAGGAGATTCTCGACTGGTTCACCGCCGCCCTCGGCGATCCGGTGACCGCCGGGACGCCGGGCTAGAGCATGCGCCGCCGCGCCCGTGCTGCGGCGCGCGGCCGCCGGGGGGAGACGCGCGACCAGACGAGATCCTGCAAAGCGAGTGTCGCCCAGCCCGCGATCGCCATCCCGGCCAGATTCACCACCAACTGCAGAGTGCTGCCCCAGATGGCCGAACCCACGCCGAAGGCGAGGCCGAGCGCGATATTGCCGGCCGCCGGCACCGTGGTCACCGAAATGAACACCCCTACCAGGGCACCGGATTTGGACGAGGTGAGCGAGAGAACCCCGGCGGCCGCGGCGATCAACGCGACGATGAACGACCACTTGTCAGGTGTGTAGACGAACGCGGTCTCCGGACGATCCCCGGTCACAGCTTCGACGGTGATCCACCCGAGCAGGCGTCCGATAACCACCAATACGAGAGTGATGGCGATACCGGCGGCGAAACCCATGACGAGAGTGGCCAGCGCGCGTCCGAACAGGGCGAGCCGCCGCCGCACCAGCGCGACCCCGAGTGCGGCGATCGCGCCGAACTCGGGACCCAGCACCATCGCCCCGATGATCAGGATCTGTGAGTCCACCACGATCGCGATACTGGCCAGCACGGTGGCCAGGGTCATGAAACTCAGGTACGTCCAGTTGAGTTCGGTCTCCTCATAGGACCGCTGGGTGACATCGGCCCAGATCACCGCGTCCGCGCTGTACCCAGGAGTACGCAACTCGGTGAGGTAGCCGGACAGCGACATCCAGGTGTGGACGGGTTGCAGTTCGATACTGCCCCGATGGTGCAGCCCCGTCGCCCGCAGCTTCTCGACGACCTCGTTGGCGGCCTCCCGGGCCAGATCGGCCAGTACGACATCGCCTTCGGGGCGCACCGCGCTGTCGCGCACGACCGCTAGACCACTGACGGCCGGATCGGATTCCAGGAGCTCGACCACCTCGTCGGTCAGCGCGGTGGGCGACATTATCCGCAGATGCAGCATGGGCCGAGTCTGCCCGGGCGACGGCCCGGTTCCCAACCGGGACCCGGGCCGTGTCGTGCGGACCCCGGGTCAGTAACCCTGTTGCTGACCCGCGAGCTGCTGCGTGATCACACCCTGTAGACGTTGCAGGCCCGGTACGGTGATCCCGCTCTGCAACTGTCCCTCGATGGTGCGGATGAGGGCGTGGTCGCTGAGCACCTTCTCGCTGGACTGGATGAGTACCGTCCCGGCGCCGGTGAAATCGAACTGCCGTTCCTCACCCGAGTTCACGCCGAACGCGGCGGCGCCGGCCGCCAGGAACCCCGAGACCCACCGCTGGTCGTAATGGTGGCTGGGGGAGGGGCAGTCGGCCCAGCCCACCAGCGATTCCGGATCCACTCGCAGCGGCGGCTCGGCGAAGATCACCGGGCCGTTCGAGGAGGCCAGGAACTTCCCGGTGCCGATCAGCGTCAGGAATCCGGGGACGATCGATTGGTTCAGCGACAGACCCGGTTCGAACGCCAGCAGAGTCGCCGCGCGAATGGTGAGGTTGCCGTCGTCGAGATCGTAGGAGTTGATGTCGTAGCCGCGGTCGCCGATCAGCAGTTTGCCCTGCCCCTCGGCTACCACGTAGTCGCCGGTGAACAGCGGCGCGGAGAACTGGTTCGCCACCATGTGCAGGAGGTGGCCCTGTAGACCGTGGGTGAGCGACTGGAACTGCATCTGCCCGTAATAGGCGATCATCGCGCCCTTGCGCATGAACCACGGTTTGACGAGGTCGATGCAGTACGCGTAGCTGTTGCCGGGGACGTTGTCGCTCTCCCCGAGGGTCATCGGGCTGAGGATCTCGCTCACAGTTTCTCCTCCGATGCCTGCACGTACACCAGACCCTGGCCCGCGCACTGCAGTTGCATGGCCTCACCGGATCCACGACCGACCGCGTCGCGCCAGCTCACCGCCGTTTTCAGATCGGTGCGCACATTTCCGTAGGAGGCGATGAAGGCCTGCGGGTCGACGACCACCGGATTCGGCCCGCCCACCTGGAGTTCGAGAAAACCGCCGTGCGCCAGCAGCACCGCGCTGCCCTGACCGGACAGCTGGGTGGTGAACATGCCCTGGCCGGTGAGCGCGCCGGATGCCGCGCCGCGCAGCGCGCCCATCAGACCGCCGCCACCCCCGCCGCCGCCGGAACTCGCGACCGACACCACCGAGGTCTGCAGGCCGGCGGTGTAGGCCAGCAGACGAGAGGCCTCCACCTGCAACACCGCGCCCGGTTGCACCCCGACGACCTCCACTTCCAGTCCGGCGAAGCCGTAGTGCACCCGGCCGCCGCCCTGCGCGATCATGGTGCGCTGGTGCTCGCCGGCCATCATCCGCCCGGCCATCTGCAGAATGCCGCCACCGCCGCCCATTCCGGCGCCGCCGGGTATCTCGTGCGGGGCGAAGGACACATCGCCGGTGTAGAAGAGCATGGCGCCGGTGCGGGCGACCACGCCGCCCGCCCTACCGATATCGACGGCCACAACCTTGGAATTGATCTTCTCGAACATATCGCCCTACCGTTCCGCCGGTTGGATCGAGACCACGCCCTGCCCGTCCCAGCGCAGCGAGAACGCCTCGCCGCCGTCCTGCCCCATCATCGAGCGCCACGAGACATCGGTGACGAACGACTGGTTCAGGTTGCCGCGGGCGGCTACGAACGCATCCGGGTCCACCACCAGCGGGAACTGCGGGGAAACCTCGAGGTGGATGAGCGGGCCGCCGGCCGAGAGCAGCGCGACCTGCCCCTGACCGCTGACCGTGGTCGTGAAGAGCCCCTGGCCGCTGGATGCCCCGCGCACACCGGCGAATCGCACATCGGTGCGCAGGTTCCCGGCGAAGGCCAGCAACTGCTGCGATTCCACCTGCAGGGTCTCGTTGTTCAGATTCACCACCGAGACGTACTGTCCGTTGACCGCGAGAAAGACCCGGCCCTGGCCGCCGCATTCCATCAGCGACAGCTTCTCCCCGGTGGCCCGGCGCTTCATCCCGGCCAGCACCCCGTCACCCCCGCCGAAGCCGGCCGATTTGAACTGCACCGCCCCCTCGTAGGCGACCATCGAGCCGGAGATGGCGCGAATACTGGTGTTCGCCAGATGTACCTCGATCACCTTCTTCGATTTTTCGAAGAGTTGTGCCATGGAATAAGTCGCCTGTCCTCGCCGCCCCGGAGCCCCGCACACTGCCGGTGCTCCTCCGTCGCCGATACCTTAAACGGCGCAGGTCGATCCAGTCCATGCCCAGCGGCTACGCCATTCCTGCGGCCCGCTCCGTATCTGCGCTCCGCATCTGTAGTGGGTCTGCCCCGGTGCCGGACCGACCGCACGAGGCAGTGCAGCGTCGGCCGCCGGTCGAACCGGATTACCCGAGCATTCCCCGCTGCCCCGGACGGTTATCGTCCGTGGTCGGGCCCGCCCCGGTTCTGGAGCGACAGAGCGAAGGAGCGCAGCGACTGAGCGGCGGAGTGAAGAACCGGGGTCACGAGGGCCCGACCCGCGGCGCCGGAGGCGGCGCCATGGATACAGCCCCGACCCGCGACGCCGGAGGCGGCGCAAAAGATACAGTGGCATCCATACGCACCGACAAGCGAAGGGTCTGACTTGTCCGCAACACTCGCCAAAGGCCAGAACGGTCCACTGGCCACGAACGACGTGGTGGTTTCCATCCAATTGGCGGCTCCGGCCGATCTGTCCGCTCTATTGGTCACCGAGCAGGGCAAAGTCCGGTCCGACGCGGATTTCGTCTTCTACAATCAGCCCAGCGGGCCGGGGGTGGACCTGCGGCCCGGTCCGGCCGGGCAGCCGGCTTCGCTGGCGGTGAACCTCGGCGCCGTACCCGCCGATATCGCGCAGGTCCGGGCGGTCATCACCCTCGACGATCCGAATACGAATTTCGGTCAGTTCGCGCCGCCGGTGGCCTACGTGTCGGATTCGTCCGGCGCGCAGTTGTTCGAGTACCGGATCGACGGTCTCGCCACCGAGTCCATTGTGATCGCGCTCGAACTGTATCGGCGCCAGGGTGCCTGGAAGGTGCGTGCGGTCGGTCAGGGTGATGCGGGCGGTTTCGCCGCGCTCGTCACCGATCACGGTGTCACAGTGGATGATTCTCCGGCCGAGACGCAGGCCGCCGCACCGCCGCCGCAGCCTGTGCAGCAGGCCGCGCCGATGCCACCGCCCGCCCAGCAGGCTTATCCCGCCCAGCAGCCGCCGCCGGCTCCGCCGTATCCGCCGCAGGGCGGGGGCTATCCGCCGCCGCCGGGACCCGGGTATCAGCAGCCACCCGCCCAGCCGGCGCCGACTCAGCAGCATCCCGGCGAGATCAGTCTGAGCAAGACCGGCCCGGTGAGCCTGCAGAAGGGGCAGCGGGTGAGCCTCCGCAAGGAGGACGGTGCCGCGCTGACCTTCGTCAAGATGGGTCTGGGCTGGGATCCGGTGCAGCAGCGTGGCATGTTCGGCAGCCGCACCGTGGATATCGATCTCGATGCCTCGGTGGTGATGTTCGCCGATATGAATCCGGTGGATGTCGCCTACTACGGGCAGCTGACCTCCAAGGACGGCTCGATCCGGCACCAGGGTGACAATCTCACCGGTGAGGGCGCGGGCGACGACGAGGTGATCCTGGTGGATCTCACCCGCCTGCCTGCGCATGTGAACAACCTCGTCTTCGTCGTGACCTCGTACAAGGGGCATACGTTCGGTCAGGTGCAGAACGCGTTCTGCCGGTTGATCGACGGCGCGAACAATGCCGAGCTCGCCCGCTATTCACTCACCGGTGGCACCCCCACCACCGCGATGGCCATGGCGAAACTGTTCCGGGTCGGACCCGACTGGAAAATGCAGGCCATCGGCGAGGGGTTCAACGCCAAACATCCCGGTGAGGCCATTCCGCAGTTGGGCCGGTTCCTGGCGGTATGAGTGGCGTCGGGGGACAGGATATGAAGCAGTTGCAGGCGGGTCAGAACATCCCGCTGGCCGGTGGGATCGCCCGATTCGAAGTCGAAGCCGCAGTGCCGCTGACGTTGTCGGCGCTGGTGGTGAACGCGGATCTGCGGGTCGGCTCGGCGTCCGATGTGCTGGTGTCCGAACGGCCCGCGGGGCCCGGGGTCCGGGTCGAGGTGGCGGCTTCGGCCGTTGTCGTCACTCTCGGCGACGTACGCGCCGACGCGGCGGCGGTGCTGCTGGTCGCCGCCGCGCAGAGCGGGACCGGTGTGGTCACCGCGTCGCTGACGGAGAACGACACCCCGGCAGCCGGGTTCGTGATCGCCCCGCAGGCCGGGGAGACCGCACTGATCTGTTTCGAACTGTATCGAG
>JABFXT010000278.1 GCA_013361595.1 Nocardia sp.
GCCGCACACAGCAGGAGGCCGCACACAGCAGGAGGCCGCACACAGCAGGAGGCCGCACACAGCAGGAGGCCGCACACAGCAGGAGGCGCTGCCGTCCGGGTGGACGGCAGCGCCTCTGCGATATCTCCTGGGCGGTCCGGGGCCCGGCAGCGACCCGCGCCGGGCGGCCGGATCTACCTCCCGCCCGCGTCCTGGTACGCCTTCACAGCCGCGTCCAGTTCGTCCAGCGCCCGGCCGAAGTCCTCGAAGTTACCGGTGCGCATCGCGGTGCGCACCGCATCGATCTTGCGGCTCAACTCCGCCGCCGCGGCGTCCTGGGCGGCCGAACCGGTGCCGGTGGGCGGTGGCGTGCCGTTTCCGGGAGTCGAAGCGCCCTGCTCCTGCGAATCATTGCCCTGTGGCTGCGGTGGCGCCGTACCCGGGCTGGGACGGGTCGCCGGATCACCGCCGGGCGGTGTGGCAAGAGCCCCGGCGCCGGGTCGCACCTGGTTCAACGCGTCGGCCAGTGTCGACGCGTAGCCGACCTTCACGCTGCCGGCCTGATCGCGGTAGCTCACCAGCACCCGCAGCAACTGCGGGAACGTCGCCGTGTTCTGCCCGGTATTGCGCTCGTTGTAGAACGGCTCCACATAGAGGATGCCGCCGTCGGCCACCGGCAGGGTGAGCAGATTGCCGTATCTGATCTTGTTCGAGTTGGACAGCAGCGTCTTCTCCTGGGAGACCTGCGGCGCCGTCGTCATCGTGTTCTGCGTCTGCTGCGGCCCCTGGGTCTGGGTGTCGGTCGGTAGCTGCAGAATGCGGAACTTTCCGTACCCGTCGGGGTCGGACCGCACCGATATATAGGAGGACAGGAACTGCCGGTTGTACCCGACCATGGCACTGGTCAGGTTGAACGCCGGCTTACCGGTATCCGGATCGCCCAGCAGCACGTAGTACGGCGGCTGACTGGCCGATACACCCTCCACCGTCGGATCCGCGGGGACCGACCAGAACGCGTTGTTGGTGAAGAACTCGCGCGGATCGTCCACGTGGTACTTCGTCAGCATCTCGCGCTGCACCTTGAACAGATCCTCCGGATACCGGAAGTGCTCGCGCAGGTCGGGGCTGATCTCGTTCTCCGGGATCACGGCATTCGGGAACACTCCCCGCCAGGCCTGCAACACCGGATCGCTGGGGTCGGTCTCGTACAGCTTCACGCTGCCGTCGTAGGCGTCGACCGTGGCCTTGACCGAGTTGCGGATGTAGCTGACCTCTTTACGCGGCAGCAGCCGGCCGGTGCGCTGATCGACACTGTCCTCGATGGCGCCCTCGAGCGAGGTCGTCTGGGCGTAGGGGTAGTTGTCGAGCGTGGTGTAGGCGTCCACGATCCAGACGATGCGCCCGTCCACGACCGCCGGATAGGAGTTGCCGTCCGGAGTCAGCCACGGCGCGACCTTCTGCACCCGGTCGCGCGGCGAGCGGTTGTAGAGGATCTTGGAATCGCCGCTGATCGCCGAGGAGAACAGAATGTTGCGTTCGGCGTACTTGGCCGCGAACGCGAGCCGGTTGAACCAGTTCCCGATCGGCACGCCACCGGCGCCGTCATAGGTGAAACGGGCCTGGTCGGTGTCGTACTCCCGGGGCGTCTGACCGGCCTCGGCACCGACGATGGCGTAATCGGGATCCGACTGCGAGATCAGCTCACCGTAATAGATCCGCGGCTGATCGACCTGGATCCGCTGCTGATCCTTCGGCGTGAACAGATCACTGACCAGGAAGATCGGATAACCCGAATCGCTGCTACCACCCGCCGCGTTCGGGTCCTCGGACTGCGGCCGGTTGACCCGGTTGGCGGGGGCGGCCACGAAGCCGTTGCCGTGGGTATAGACGGTGTGCTTGTTGATCCAGTCCGTCTGGTTACCGCTCAGGGTGGCCGGGGACAGCTCGCGGGCAGCCACGATGTAGTCCTGGACCTGGCCGTTGAGCGAATACCGGTCGATATCGAGCGCTTCGGGGAAGCCGTAGAAGTTCTTCAGCTGCCGCAGCTGGGTGAAGGTCGGGGACAAGATGTTGGGATCGAGCAGCCGGGCGTTGGCGATGGTGGCATGGTCCACCGGCACATTCACCGGATTCTTGCTGCTCTCGCCCTTGTAGTCGATGTATTCGATCTTGTCGTCGGTGATCCCGTAGGCCTGGCGGGTCGCATCGATGTTGCGCTCGATGTACTCGCTCTCCTTCTCCGCCGCGTTCGGCCGCACCGAGAACTGCTCCACCATGAGCGGCCACACCGCACCCACCAGCACCGAGGACAGCACCAGCAGAGCCGCCGCCATGGCGGGCACCCGGAGATCGCGCAGGACGATACCGGCGAAGAAGGCCAGCGCACAGATGACCGCGATGGACAAGAGAATCAGCTTGGCCGGCAGCACCGCGTTGATATCGGTGAACGAACCACCGTTGAAGGTGGGTTCCTTCCGGTTGCTCATCAACAGCTGATACCGGTCGAACCAGTACGCGACGGCCTTCAACAATACGAACAACCCGGCCAGCACCGCCAGCTGGATACGCGCCGGATTCGTGAGCACCCCCTCCCGGCCGGTCAACCGCAACCCGCCGAAGATGTAGTGCGTCACCAGATTCGCGAAGAACGCGATGACGATCGCGACGAACAACCAGTTCAGCACCATCCGGTAGAACGGCAGATCGAAAGCGTAGAAACCCACGTCGAGACCGAACTGCGGATCCGTGCGACCGAACGAACCGCCGTGCAGGAACAACTGCACGGTGACCCAGTTCGACTGAGCGACCAGCCCGGACAGGATGCCCAGCAGAGCCGGGATACCGAGCCCGAACAATTTCAGCTTGCCGAGCACCGTGGCCCGATACCGGGCGATCGGATCACCGGCACCCGAAGTCGGTACGAACACCGGACGGGACCGGTAGGCCAGCAACAGGGCGAGCCAGACGATCGACCCGACCACGAGCGCGACCACCGCGAAAACCGCGACCCTGGTCAGCAGCACGGTCAGGTACACGCCGCGGAAATCGACCTCCCCGAACCACAGCCAGTTCGTATAGGTATCGATGAGCCGGGGCCCTACCAACAGCAGTGCGGCCAGCACCACCGCCGCCACCAGCAGCAGACGGCTGCGCCGGGACAGCGACGGTAAACCGGCGGGGGGGCGCATGCCCACGATGCCACTCTCCAGGGTCCGGCGGCGAGCGAACCGGTAACGCCACCGGCCGCCGCGCCGCAGTCCGAATTGTTGCGGTCGGGCCCCGTACGGACCCTCTGCGCCCACTTTACGGAAAACGGACATCTTCGCGACCGCAGGGTTCGGGCGGTGTCGCGACGGCGGATGCGAGGATGGTCCGGTGAGCGCCGATCTGCATGCCGAAATCGTCCTGGCCCGTTCCGTCCACGAGGTCGCGGAGTTCGTGGACGCCGAAGGCTGGGAAAGATCACCGCAGATGTTCGCGCTGGTCCGCACCGCGGATCTGGTGGCAGCCGAACCCGCGCTCATCGATCAGGTCGACGCCGCGGACGAACTCACCCCGATCGCACAGGACCCCCTGCCCGACCATGTGGCCGGCGGATCGATGGCACTCGACGAATTCCTCGCCACCACCAGCTGGCCACCCGCCGTGGCGGGCTGTGTACTGGTACAGGAGATCGTGGTGCTCCCACCCGACGCCGAGAACGACCTCGACGAGGCACTCACCCCGTTGCTGGCCGACGCGGACGCAGCCGACGCGGCCGGCCGGGCCGCCGCCCACGCGCATCCGGGACGGCGCGAAGCGCGCCTCTTCGCGGCGGTACTCCGGGCGGGAAACAGCCTGTGCCTGTTGCAGTTACGCCCTGGAGAGGACGAAGATCCCGACGCCGACCTGGATCTGCGCACCTACCCCAACCTCGCCCCGAACCTGGTGGAAGCACTACAGCACACGTTCGAGGACACTGGCGAATAGAGCTGTGTTCATGGCCCCGCCTTCGGCGGGGCGGGCGGGGCCCTCGTGACCCCGGTTCTTCACTCCTGCGCTCCTCCGCTTCGCTCCCCCGCTCCGTCGCTCCAGAACCGGGGCGGGCC
>JABFXT010000625.1 GCA_013361595.1 Nocardia sp.
GTTCTTCCATTTAAATATTTGGATGGAGGACGGATGCGGATCCTGGTGGTGGGCGACGGTGCGCTCGGTCAGGTTTTCGGGCTGCGGCTCGGGCTCGGTGGGGCGACCGTGAACTATCTGGTCAAGCCCGGCCGGACCGAACGGGGTGACACCGGGCGCACGCTGTATCGGCTGCGCCGGTTCGGTGGACCGGTCGCCGAGCCGCTGCGCCCCGCGGGCGTAGCCGCCGAAACCCCGGACGGGCCTTGGGACATGGTCTGGTTGTGTGTGTCCTCGACCGCGCTGCGGGGGTCGTGGTTGCCCGGCCTGCGGGACGCCGTCGGCGATGCGACGGTGGTCACCATCGGACAGGATCTGCACGATCGGGCCGTGCTGCAGCGAGTATGGCCGGCCGGGCGGATCGTGCAGGTGGTGCCGTCTCTGTTCGCCTACTCCGCGCCGTTGACCGATGAGGTACCGGCGCCGGGGATCGCGTACTGGGTGCCACCCGGTTCGGCGCTGGCAGTGCTCGGTGACCCGGATTGGGCGGGGGCGGTGGTAGATGCGCTGCGCGCCGGTGGCCTGCGTGCTCGCCGGTCCACCCGCGCCGGCACCGGCGAACGCGTCGCCGCGCTGATGGTGCCCGGTATCGCCGCGCTGGAAGCGGCGGGCTGGTCGCTGCCCGCTCTGCTCGCCGATATCGGACCGGCGGTAGAGGCCGGTGCCGAAGCCTCGGCGGTGGTCGCCGCGCAACCCCGGGGCCGCCGGGTCCGTGTGCCGAAATGGGTGGCACGGGGGGCGCTGCGGCTATCGCGGGTGCTGCTCCCGTTCGATCTGGACCGCTACCTGGAAGCCCATTTCACCAAGGTGGCCGATCAGACCAGGCTGATGCTCGACGGGTGGATCGCGGAGGGTGAAACCCGGGGGTTGCCGGTGATTCGGCTGCGTGAGCTGCGGGACCGTCTGTCCGCTCGGGAGACGCCGTGACCCCCACCGCGGAAAGTGTGCTGGGCACATTCACCGAATGCCAGCCACTGTTCACCGCGCTCGGTGACGATCGGCGGCAGGCGATCATCGCCCTGCTGCTGAAAGCGGGCGGGGCGGCGAGCGTGGGGGAGATCGCCGGGCAGCTCGGTCTCTCCCAACCGGCCGTTTCGCATCACCTGAAAATTCTGCGGTCGGCGCGACTGCTCACCGTCGAACGGCGCGGCACCCTCCGGTTCTACACGCTCAACGGTGCCGAACTGACCGATCTGCTGGCCCCGCTGCGTGAACTCGTGGACCAGATCACCTCCTGCGCGGATCAGCCCGGTGCGGATCGAGATCCGGGGGCCGGGGCGTGAGCCGGTAGGCGGTGCGGAATCACTCGTCGTCGGCATCCCATTCCGACTGATCGGCACAGGAGATCCAATGCAATGCGCGGAACCGTTCCGCTGTCAGCAGGGGTTCCAGGTCGCCGATCATCTCGCCGGTCTGCTCGTACACATCCTCCATGAAGTGATTCAGGAAGAAGTAGTAGTGCAGTTCGGTGAGTATCTCCCGTTCGGGGCGCAGGCCGGTTTCGTGGATGAACGGCTGCAGGGGCCGGCCCAGTGCCGGTAGATGCTCGGCGACCAGTGAACCGTCCATTCTTTCGCCGGCATCGACGAGACTCGGAACTCGTCCGGAGGCCCAGAGCAGGACATACAGCGACTCGGCTCGCCAGGTCAGCAGGTTCGACTGCAGAGCGGTCTGCCGCCACCGCATCTCGTCCTCGGGCAGGTCGGTCAGCGCGAAGGCCCATTGCTCTCGCTCGGTCAACTTCCGCAGAAAATCCTCTGCCCGCAGCCATTCCGCGATCTCTCTCGGCTCCGGATGGAAGATGATGCCGAGCAGTGCGTGCAGGGCGAGGGTGCGTTCGGCCAATTCGCCGGGATCGCGCAGGCGGATGGGAAAGATCTCCGTTATCTCGGGTAGTGAATCCACCTCCAGCCCGTACTGTTTCAATCTGTCCTGTGTCGACAGGATCATCGGATTCCTCTCCGTTGCACTCGGTGTCACCGAAGCCGCCGCGGAACGGTTCGGGTGAAGAGCGGGCGGGCTGCCGAAGGGCCTGGTGCGCCACCCACGGTGCAGACGCCGATTCCGAGCAACTCGCGGAAAATACCGTCGCTCAGCTGTTTTCCTCGTCTCGATGCGCCTACGGTCGAGCCGCCAGTTTTCCGCGCCCCGCTGTCGGATGCAAATGGCGGGAGTCGCGCAGACCGGTCCGCGCATACGCACCGGCTGCGAATGAGTGCCCTGTGGCACGCCGCTGCCGGCCCGAGCGGGATCAGCGGTGTGTGTTCCGGCGCTTGCAGGTCGCCTGAGCTGGGGTGATATCGGGTCCGACCTGTCTGCGAGGGAGTTGGGTATTGGTCTCGTTCGCTACGGGGGTGATCTGCTGCGGGGGTGAAATTCTCCGCACTCGTTCAACTGTTCTCGGTCGATCGCCGCCGAGTAGTGGCCGTCGCGCTGGCGGTGTCGGCGCTGTCGGCGACCACCGCATGCGATTCGGGCCCCGGCACCACGGTCGCGACCGCACCGGCGGATGCTGCCGGTCAGGCCGTGACGACACAGCAGTTCGCCGACCTGGAAGCCGCACACGACGCGCGACTCGGGGTGTTCGCTGTCGATACCGCCGACGGTCGCAGCGTCGCCTACCGTGACGGTGAGCGGTTCCCGATGGCTTCCACATTCAAAGGCCTCGCCTGCGGAGCCCTGCTGCACCGACATCCGCTGTCGTCGGGATTCTTCGACCGGGTGATCCGGTATCCGCGCACCGATCTCGTCGAGAACTCACCGGTCACCGAACAGCATGTCGACACCGGGATGACGGTGGCCGCCCTCTGCGAGGCCGCCATCACGGTATCCGACAACACGGCCGGCAATCAGATCCTGAAACTGCTCGACGGACCCGCCGGTTTCACCGCGTTCCTCCGCACCCTCGGTGACGACATCTCGCGATTGGACCGCTGGGAAACCGAGCTGAACACCGCGATCCCCGGCGACGAACGCGATACGACCACCCCGGCCGCGCTGGCCGCCGACTACCGCGCACTCGTCGTCGGCGACAGCCTCGCGGAACCCGAACGCGCGCAGTTGACCTCGTGGCTGGTCGCCAGCGCGACCGGCGCTAATCGGATCCGCGCGGGGCTGCCCGCCGATTGGACCGTCGGCAACAAGACCGGGTCCCCGGCCTACGGGTCCGCCCTCGATATCGCCGTAGCCTGGCCGCCGGGACGGGCCCCACTGGTCATCGCGGTGCTCACCACCAGATCCGAGCAGGATGCCGAACCGGCCGACGCCCTGGTGGCCGCCGCCGCCCGGGCCGCTGTGGACGCGCTCGCAACCAGCCCGGCCGGCTGACCGGCCCGCGGTGCGGCCGTTCCCGGTGATGGTGTGCTGATGCTATCGCTGGTGGTTAAGGCGTTCTCGGGCGAGTCAGTACTGTGGGCACTGTCGAGCGACGACACAGCGAAAGGGTCAGCTGATATGAATTCGGGTTCCGCGGCAGCTTTGGAAGGTATTCGGCAGGGCTATCTCAACGGCGATCCGGTCGCCACCGCCTTGTTCATCCCCTTGTTCTTCATCGCGGGCGCCTTCGCGCTCCTGCAGGGCCAGTCGTTCTGAGCGACTGCCTCGAAGGTAGTCGAGAACGCCGGAAGTGAGCTGGCCGCAACGGTGTGCGTGGGCTACCGGCCGCGCAGTACGGCTGCGGCCAGGTCCGGGTAATCGACCGGTCGGGTGGTGTCGACCGTCAGCACGGGGCCGAGTCCCAGCGGTTCCGCCCGCGCCGCCCATACATCCCAATCCGCGGCCAGCCGCTGCTCGTCCTGATACAGCTCGGCCCGCCGCCGCCCGGCATACCGCGCCCGGGCGATCTCGGCCGGTACAGCGCACCAGATTTCGAGCAACCGGTCCGGTGCGGCCCGCGCGACACCGGCCTGCGCGAACCGCAGATCGCGCGGCCGGAACCACCAGGAATCCACGACCACATTGCCCGGTATTGCCCGGGCCAGGCCGGCGCCCAGCGTCGATTTGCCGGCACCCGGCAATCCGTT
>JABFXT010000048.1 GCA_013361595.1 Nocardia sp.
CGGCACACCGCGGCATCGGGCCGCCCCGGCGGCCCGCCGTCGGATCCACCGTACGAAGCGCTACCCGAGGTGCGGGTGCTGCGACGAGAACTCGAATTCGAATTGATGGGTTCCACCCTCGGTGCGATCGATGCCGCCCACAACGAACCCGAATGGGCAGGTGCGCATTGGACCCGGCACCAGCGCATCCGCCGGCTCGGCCACGAGGTGCTCGCCGCGACCCGGCAGACCCCGGACCAGGTACCCGGCGATACCGCACAGCTGGGTCGCTGGTCCCGCAGCCTCGCCGAACTGGCCTAGCGGCACCGGGCCGGCGACGATGCGCCCTGCGCCGCGAGTCCGCGGTCGGGGCGATCACGCGCACCGATCGGCCCGACGCCCGAACCCGGGGCGAGCGACCGCCGGTACACCCCTACCCGGATTGCGCCGGGTCCGAGTCGGGGCGGCAGGTGGTGTCGGTATCGGGGAGGGTGCCGTCCCGGAAGTAGGTGTTGACGATATCGCTCACGCAGCCGCTCATATCGGCGCGGAGCACACCGTGCAGGCGGGTATCCGCCAAGGTGACCATTCGTGACGATGTCAGGTCCCGGTGCAGGGCAAGACCCTCCTGGTAGGGGGTGCGGGTGTCGCCGGTCGCCTGCAGGATGAGGGCCGGTGCCGAGTTGTGCACCGTGGTCGGTGGCTCGACGGGATCCGGCCAGAACGCGCAGGCGGTGATGTTGTTGGCGAACGCGCCGAATACCGGCTGGGTCGCCCGCACACTTTCGATATTGCGGTAGTACCAGGCCGGGTCGCGCGGTGCGGCCTTGTCACCGCACAGGACAGCGGCCATACCCGACGCGTTCAGCGCCACGGGGCCGCTGATCTTGGTTTTCAGCTGCTCCATATCGATCGGCAGCCCGGAAACCGCGTCGGCCACGATCCGCACGACGGCGGCGAGGTCGGCGTTCTTCTGCGGGCTCGACAGCAGCGCCAGCAGCATCATCGGCACGGTGTGTTCGTCGATGAGATAGCCGTTGCCGACTACCGGACGTGCGGCGGCACGTCGGATCATGTCCTCGACGAAGGCGCGGACCTGCGGTCCGCTGTTACCGAAGTGGTAGTCGGCGTCGCGGTCGGCCGCCCAGCTCGACCAGTCGTCGAGCGCGGCCTCGTTGACCGCGCCCATGTCCTGGTAGGTGCCGATCCAGTAACGGTCCGGGGCGATGGCGCTGTCCAACACCATCCGGTCACTGCGCCCGGGGAACATCTGCGCGTACACCGCGCCCAGGTAGGTGCCGTAGGAACCGCCGTAATAGCTCAGTGCGCGCTCGCCGAACGCGCCGCGGACGATATCCATGTCCCGGGCGGTATTGCGGGTGGTGATCCGGCGGGCCTTCTCGGGGTCGGGTGCCACACAGGACGCCGCCAGCGCGGCGGCCAGGGTGGTGTCGCGCGCGAAACCGAAGCCGTCGAAACCGGCCGAGAACAACATGGTGGGCAGCGGCAGCGCGCAGTTCACCGGGTCCGATCGGCCGATACCGCGCGGGTCCATACCGACCAGGTCGTATCGGGCGCGGACATCCGGGGTGAGCCGCTCCTGGAGCTCGGCCATCATGCCCAGACCCGGACCGCCGGGGCCGCCGGGGTTGGACAGCATGATCCCGCGACGTAGGCCCGGATCGGTCGCCGGGATACGCGAGATCGCCACGGTCAGTGTGCGTGCGTCGGGCCTGCTGTAGTCGAGCGGGACGGCGACGCCCGCGCACTGCGCCCCGGCCTCGTCGAGAGCCGCGTCCTCACACGGCCGCCAATCCAGCTGCTGGTGATAGAACCGCTCCAGCCCACCCGGGACGCCGTCGACCGGCTCGGCGCTCGCCGATGCCAGGGGCAGGGTGGCGAGAACGGCGGCCGAGACGACCCCCGGCACGAGCCATCGGAGCCGACGCCGGCTCGTGCGGTAGCGGCGGTAGGCAATCTTGATCATCGCGGCCGGCACCTCTCCTTCGGTGAACTTTCGATCGGCCAGAGCGAATTGCGATCGTTATGTTATCGTGTGGCGAGTCGTTACGCTATCGTGATCTTGACCCAGGAATGGTAAAGCCGGTCGATGCGGGCCCGGAGTGCTTGCGCGTCGGAAATCCGAATGCGGGAGATGTGATGAAATCCGGGCTGATATCGGCGAGAAATCCGAGAAATTCGTGCCGGACAATGCGTTCGGTCACCGACGCATCCGGTCTTCCGGCCGCCGGCGCCCGCCGGAAACCGGCGAAATCCCGGCGGATCGGCCGACTCCGGCTCGCGCTCTGCACGCTCGCCGCGATCACACTGCCGGTGATGATGTCCATGCCGGTCGCACAGGCCACCGTGCCGCCGCCGGGTGAGGACCCCTTCTACGCCGCACCCGCCGATCTCGCCGCACATCCGAACGGCGCGATGCTCGGCGCCCGGCCGATCACCCCGCTCGGACTGCCGATACCGGTGCAGTCGTGGCAATTGCGATATCGCACCACCGATTCCGAGAACAATCCGCAGTTGAACATGACCACGGTGCTGGTCCCGCCGGTACCCTCGAACGGGCCGCGACCGGTGCTGTCCTATCAGATACCCGAGAACAGTCTCGACACCAGATGCGCGCCCTCGTTCACGCTGCGCGGCGGACGCAACACCGATATCGCGGCCGTCGCGCAGGATGTGCCGTTCCTCGCCGACGCGCTGATGCGTGGCTGGGCCGTCGTGGTCAGCGATTACGAAGGCCCGCAATCGCGGCTCTTCGACGGGGTGACCTCCGGGCGGGGAGTACTGGACGGGATTCGCGCCGCGCGATCCTTCGCCGCGGCCGGGATCGACGCCGCGAGCCCGATCGGCGCCTTCGGCTACTCGGCCGGAGCCTTCGCCACCCTGTGGGCCACCCAGCTGCGTCAGGAATACGCACCGGATGTGCGGTTCGCCGGTACCAGCGCCGGCGGAGTCCCCACCGATATCCCGACCATGGCCGAACGTGCCGACGGCGAAGCGGGAGCGATGCTGATCCTGCTCGGGCTGGCCCGCAACGAACCCGATTCCCGGCTGGCCGACCTACTGAACGATCAGGGACGCAACGCGCTACGCGCCGCGGACTCCTCTTCCTGCGGTGCGGATCTGGCGCAGAAGTTCCCGGACCCCCATATGGACAACTTCGCGACGGTCCCGAACCTGCCGGCGCAACCCGCCTTCCGCAGCGCGGCCGCGCCCAACGAGCTCGGCGGCACCACCCCCGACACGCCGATGTATCTGTACCACAGTGTCTCCGACGAGAAGATCCCCGTCGCCGGCTACACCGCCCTCGTCGATACCTACTGCGCGCGGGGCGCGAACCTCACCGCGACCCACTCGCTGTTCCCGGGCCATATGGGAGCCGCCGTGGGTGAGGCCGTCGGCGGCATGAACTTCCTCGCCGACCGCTTCGCCGGCGCCCCGCCGGCTCCGGGCTGCCAGGTGTCCTAGCCGGGTTGTCCGGTGGTCCGTCGTGCTGGTCGACGGCATGGACGCGAGCCCCGGCGGAACGGCCCTGTAGCCATCGACTGGCTGCGGGGCCGTTCCCGGTGCCCGGTCAGGAGCGCAGGTCGCGGCGGTCGAACCGCCAGAACCCGAGTGCGAGCAGGACCGGAGTGAGTGCGAGCAGGATCGCGGCATCGCCGGGCCGCAAGCCGTGGCGCAGGGGCTCGCCGCCGATGTAGTAGTGGAATGGGGACAGGTATTTCAGCCAGTCGGCGCCGATCACTCCAGCGAGGTTGCCCGCCACGTAGGTGACCACACCGATTCCGGCGGCGATCCCGAGCGCGGACCCACGAGTCCCCAGCGCCGCGCCCAAGGCGATGGCCAAAGCTCCGAAGGCGGTGCCCAGCAGCGCCAAGTGCACACATTGGCCGGCGAACCCACCGATACCGACGGCGCCGAGGTCCGCGCCGGAGCGGATCGCCATCATCGCGGCGAAGACCAGAATCGCGATGGCGGCCGCGCCGGTGGCCAGAGCAGCGAAACGCTGCAACGCCAGCGGGATCCGGCCCAGTGGGTGGGCCAGCAGCAAGTCCA
>JABFXT010000175.1 GCA_013361595.1 Nocardia sp.
GAGATCGGGAGCTCGTCTCCTCATCGGATCGCCGGCGCCAGAGGCTTCGGAGGCTGGATATCCACACCGGTCGCGCGGTCGGCCGTTTCGTGCGCGGGCAACTCCGCGCGGTCCGGCCGCGGCGCGGTTTTCGCGGCGCCCGCCGTCGCCGCGAAGGCTCCGGCGATGACGACCGCCCCGCCGATGAGGCTGGCGGGTGCGGGTGTCTCGTCCAGGAAGATCCACGCGGCGGTGAAGCCGACGACCGGAACGAGCAGCGACAGCGGCGCGACGCTTCCCGCGGGATACCGGCTCATCAGGTAGGTCCACAGGCCGGAGCCCACGACGGTTCCCAGGACGACGATATAGGCGAGGCCCGCCAGCGCGGGCCAGCCGTCGGCCGAGAACGTATCGGCGAGCGCGCGGACCCCGGTGGTCGGCCCCTCCCAGAGGGCGGAGAGAGCGAACAGGGGCAGTACCGGCACCACCGTGATCCAGAGCGTGAGGTGCAGAGGATTGGTATCCGGGGATTCCACAGTGGCCCGGCGTGCGCCGATATTGCCCACTGCCCAGCTGAGACCGCCCGCCAGGGTGAGCAGCACCGGTAGCAGGGCGGCGTGTGCGAACTGGTCCCAGCCGATCACCGCCATTCCCGCGACCGCGGCCGCGAGTCCGGCGATCTGCACGGACCGCAGTCGTTCCCTGAGCAGCAGGGCACCGAGCAATACGGTGAAGGGAGCCGAGGATTGCAGTACCAGTGAGGCCAGTCCGGTCGGCATGCCCACCCGCATCGCGCTGAAGAGGAAGGCGAACTGCAACATCCCGAATCCGGTGCCGTACAGCAGTATCCAGCGCATCCGCACAGCGGGACGGGGGATGAACAGCAGGACCGGGACCGCGATGACCGCGAACCGTAGCGCGCCGAAGAAGAACGGCGGTATGTGGTCGAGCCCCAGGCGAATGGCCAGGAAGTTCACTCCCCACAGCAGGATGACGGTCAGGGCGAGCATGCGGTCACGGGAGGTCACCCGTTAATCATGGGATGTATCAACCTTTGAGCACAATCGAATTGTTGTGCAGTAATGATTTAGTATCGCTTAATGGTTGGTTCGCATTCATCCCTCTCGGTGGAAAGGCTCCGCATCCTGCGCGAATTCGCCGACCGCGGCACGGTCGGCGCCGTGGCGGCGGCCCTGTCCATGACTCCGTCGGCGGTATCACAGCAACTCAAGGTGCTGACCCGGGAGGCGGGGGTCACCCTGCTCGAACCGAGCGGCCGCCGGGTCCGCCTCACCGACGCCGGACACGCCCTGGTGGTCCGGGCCGACGAGGTGCTCGCGGCGCTGGACCGCGCGGTGGCCGAGATGGCCCACTATCGCGGGTCCCCGCGGGGGCAGGTCCGGGTCGGCGTCTTCCCGTCCGGGGGCGCGCTCCTGCTGCCGCATGTGCTGCCCGCCATGGCGGGCAGCGGTGTCGAGATCATCGCGGGTGATGAGGACGTACCACCGCACGACACCCCGCGCCTGCTCGCCGACTACGACATCGTCCTCACCCACCGCGACGAACGCGCCGCGCCGGTATCCGGCCCCCGGGTCAGCTCCCGGGTGCTCATGCGCGAACCGATCGATGTGCTCGTCGCACCCGACCATCCACTCGCCGGCCGGACCGAGGTCTCGGCGGCGGAACTGGCCGAGGAAGCCTGGCTGAGTGTGCGCGGCGGTTTCCCGGTGGACGACGTCCTGCGCTCGATCGCCACGGTGACCGGTGTCGAACCGCGTATCGTTCAGCGCCTCAACGATTTCCGGATGATCGAGACATTGGTGGCCGCCGGGTACGGAGTGGCGTTGATGCCCCGCTACGTCGTCACCCATCCGGCCCTGTCACAGCTGCGGCTGTCCGGGGTTCGCGCGGCCCGCCTCTACGACCTGGTCACCCGGCCGCGCGCCGAGAACCGACCGGCTATCGCCGCGGTCCTGGAGTCGTTCGTGGCGGCGGCCCGGCTGCTCACTGCCGAACCGCCACCCGCGACCGATCAGTAACGGTTGCCGTAGGGGTAACCGTCCACGCTGGCGAAATCGTCGGCGACCATCGCGGCGAGCTCCAGCAGGGCCTGCCGGGTGGGCTTGCTCACCAGCTCCAGATCGATTTCGGCACCTTCGGCGAGATGGTCGTCGAAGGGAACGACCTGCACCGCCCGGGTCCGGTCCAGGAACAACCGGCGCAGATGGTCCAGGTTCACCGAAGTGGAACCACGCCGGGACGCGTTCACCACCACCACGGTCTGCTGCACCAGATGCGAATACCCGTGGTAGTCCAGCCAATCCAGGGTGGCCGAGGCGCTGCGGGCGCCGTCGATGGCCGGTGAGGTGACCAGGACCAGCGAACTCGCCATATCGAGCACCCCGGACATCGCCGAATGCATCAGTCCGGTACCGCAGTCGGTGAGGATGATGTTGTAGAACGACTGCAGGATCCCGATCGCCCGCCGGTAGTCGGCCTCGCTGAACGCCTCCGATACCGCCGGATCCTGTTCGCTGGCCAGGACTTCCAGCCGGCTCGGCGACTGCGAGGTGTGCGCCCGGACATCGGAGTAGCGCGTGATGTTCTGGTCTTCCAGCAGATTTCGCACGGTGGAACGGGTCTGGCGCGGCACCCGGTGGGCGAGGGTGCCCAGATCGGGGTTCGCGTCGATCGCGATCACCCGGTCACCGCGCAACGAGGCGAACGTGGCACCGAGGCCGACGGTCGTGGTGGTTTTGCCGACCCCGCCCTTGAGGGAGAGGATCGCGATCCGGAAATCGCCGTAGACCGGGGCATTCACCCGGCCCACCAGATCGCGGTGGACGACATCGGACGCCGATTCGCCCGGGTTGATCGTGCCACGCGAGACCTTGTGCACCGCCCGGCGCCAGCCGCTGCGCGGCGCCTTACGGGCCCGCTTCAGCAGATTCAGATCGTTGACCGAATTGCCGAGCTGGCCGGGTTCGGGCATCTGGCGCGACTGGAACTGCTGCTGTCCGGGTTGTCCCGGCTGCTGGAACTGCTGCTGGAACTGCTGCGGTTGCGGTGGTTGCGCGGCCGGCGGGCGCCCGGGTTCGGTGCCCCAGTTCGGGGTCTGGAACTGCCCGGTCGGGGGATTGTGTGCCGGTGAAGGCGGCGCCTGCTGGAACTGCTGCTGCGGTACGGGCGGCGGTGCGGCCGGCATCGGCGGCGGCGCCCAGCTGTAGATGGGCCCGCCCTGCTCGGGCTCCGGAGCCGGCGCGGGACCGGGTTGCGGGGCGTATCCGCCGGGTTGCTGGGCGGGCGGCTGGAACTGCCCACCGTCGGGTGCGACCTGGCCGGGGCCACCCGGCTGGAACTGGTTCGGGTCCGGTTGCGGGAACTGCCCGCTGCCGTATCCACCTCCGGGAACCGGGAACTGCCCGGTGTGCGGCTGGGGAGCCGGGAAGCCCGGATCGGGTTGTGCGAATTGGCCGCTGCCGTACTCGCTACCGGGAGCCGGGAACTGTCCGGGATCGGGCTGGGGCGCCTGGAACTGCCCGACGCCGGGCGGCGGGGTCTGGAATTGCCCGGTGTCGGGTTGCTGGAACTGGCCGCTGCCGTATCCGGTGTTCGGCGCCTGGAACTGCCCGGGCCCACCACCGGGACCGATATTCGCCGGCTGGAACTGGTTCGGGTCCGGTTGCGGGAACTGGCCGCTACCGGGTGCCGAGAACTGCTCCGGGGCAGGCGCGCTGAAAGCGCCGCCGGGCCCGGGCGGAGCGAATTGATCGAACGGGCCGCTGCCGTAGAGGGCACCGCCCTCGGCCGGTGCCTGATCCGGGGCCGGTGGGGCGAACCCGTCGCCTTCCATCCACGGTGGGACAACAGCGTCGCCGGAACCGGATGCCGTGGTGCCGTTCGGTTCGAGGCCGGTCGGTGCCGGGGGATCGTCGGTGCCGCCGGATTCCGTGGGCTCCGCGGCACCGCTTCCGGCGGTCGTATCGAGGCTTTCGGTCTCGGCTGCCGGAGATTCCGTCGGATCGGCATCCGCCGGATCGGCGGACGGCTGGCCGGAATCGCTTTCCGCGGT
>JABFXT010000564.1 GCA_013361595.1 Nocardia sp.
CGCAATCGTTGCGCGGAAAGCCCGTTGGCCACGGTGAGCCGCGGTGAATGGTCGGTCAGGGCGCAGTACTCGTGTCCGAGCGCGGCGGCGCACGCCATCATCTCGGCAATCGGGCTGCCGCCGTCGGACCAGTCGGAGTGGGTGTGCAGATCGCCGCGCAGCCTCGTGCGCAGCGATGCGCCCTCGGGACCGACCGGCTTCGCGGCGGAGCGCAGTTCGGCGAGGTAGCGCGGCACCGACCCGGCGTACGCCTCCTCGATCACGGCGGCGGTTTTCGGGCCGATCCCCGTCAGTTCCTGCCAGCTGTGGTCCCGGCGGTGCCGGTCGGCCGCGGCGTCGTCGAGTCCGGCGAGGATATCGGCGGCCCGCCGGTACGCCTTCACCCGGTGTGTCTGCTCCCGGCCGCGTTCGAGCCAGAAGCCGATCTCGCGCAGTGCGGCGATCGGATCCGGAGCGGCCCGCCCGGCCTGCTCCGGCTCGTCCGGTTCCGGGGTCACCGGCTACCTCGCCCTGCCGTATTTCACGAAGGCGACGCCGTCCTCGAAGACCTGGCTGGTGATCACCCGGAAATTCGCCGGATCCGGAAGCTGTGACCCGGTACCGAACAACGGCCGCCCCCGGCCCAGCACGATCGGATACAACTTCAGGAAGATCTGATCGATTTCCGGGAGCAGCGCGCGGGCCAGCTCACCGCCACCGCACAACCAGATACCGAGGCCCGGCTCCCGCTTGAGCGCGGCCACCGCGGCGAGCGGATCGGTCGCTATCAGCTCCACCGCGGGATCCGGGCGCGCCGTGAGCGTGGTCGATACGACGTACTGCCGCAGATGCGCGTACGGGCTCGCGGTACCGGTCCGGACGCCGAAGTCGTGGGTACGGCGGCCCATGATCACAGTATCGAAGTTCTCGTTGCGTTTGACGATGCCCAGCGATTCCCGGACCCGCGAGGGCAGCGTCTCCGGGTACTGCGCCGTGATGGCGGGCCCGTGATCGCCACCGACCGGGAAGAAATCCACCGAGCCGTCCTCGGTGGCGATGAACCCGTCGATGGTGGCCGCGACGTAGTAGGTGAGCTTGCGCATGACCTGCCTGCCTCCCGGACGGACCGGGTCGATGATCTCGCCGAGGCCCACCGTAACCCGCGACCGGTTCGCGCGCGAGGGCCTCCTCAGGAGGCGACGCGGCGCCCGCGCGCCGGCGGCTGGCAGCGCGGGCAGGAAAAGGACGAGCGGTTCATGAACTTCTCCCGCACGATCACCGCTCCGCACCGTGTGCACGGCCGGTCACCGCGGCCGTAGACCGCCAGCGCCCGTTCGAAATAGCCGGATTCGCCGTTCACATTCACATACAGGGCATCGAAGGAGGTGCCGCCGGCGGCGAGTGCGTCGGTCATCACGGCTCGCGCCTCGGCGAGTAGACCTCGCAGTACCGGACGGGTGAGCGTCGAGGCGATCCGCCCCCCGTGCAGTTTCGCCCGCCACAATGCCTCGTCGGCGTAGATGTTGCCGATACCGGAGACCACCGCCTGATCCAGCAGCACTCGCTTGATCTCGGTGTTCTTGGTTCGCAACACCCCGACCACCCGGTCGTCGTCGAAGCGGGGATCCAGCGGATCCCGGGCGATATGGGCCAGCAGGTCGGGTAGCAGAGCGCCGTCCACCTCCACCAGCGGCGCCAGCACCCAGCCACCGAAGGTGCGCTGATCGACGAACCGTAGTTCGTGGCCGTCGTCGAGGGTCGCCCGGATATGCGCATGCTTCTCCACCGGCGCCTCGGCGGGCTGTACCAGCATCTGCCCGCTCATCCCCAGATGGACGACCAGCGCGGTATCGGCGGCTGTGCCGTCGGGGTCGTCGAAGGTGAGCCACAGGTATTTACCGCGGCGCTCGGCCGCGGCCACCGACAAACCGGTGAGCCGGGCCGCCATATCGGCGGCACCCGCCACATGCCGGCGTACCGACCGTGGGTGGGTCACGGTCACCGATTCGACGGTGCGCCCGCACAGATGCTCGGTCAGGCCGCGGCGTACAACCTCGACCTCGGGGAGTTCGGGCACCTCAGGATTCGCCGGTCAACGCGCGGTAGGCCGCGCCCGCCGCCTTCTGCTCGGCTTCCTTCTTCGACCGGCCGATCCCCTGACCGTAGGCATCCCCGGCGATCACGGTGGTCGCGGTGAATTCCTTGTCGTGGTCGGGGCCGGTGGAGGTGATCTCGTAGCTCGGCACGCCGAGCCCACGTTCGGCCGTCAGTTCCTGCAGGCTGGTCTTGAAATCCAGCCCGGCGCCCATCCGGGGACCGCGTTCGAGCAGATCCGCGAACAGCCGCAGTACGACCTCCCGCGCCACATCGATCCCGTGCTCCAGATGGACGGCGCCGAGCAGTGACTCCATACCGTCGGCCAGGATGCTGGGCTTGTCCCGGCCACCGGTGAGTTCCTCACCCTTACCGAGCAGCAGATGGACACCCAGACCGCCGTCGCCCAGCTTCCGCGCGACCTCGGCCAGCGCGTGCATGTTCACCACACTCGCGCGCAGCTTCGCCAATTCGCCCTCGGATTTCTCCGGGTGCTCATGGTAGAGCCGTTCGGTGATGCTCAGTCCGAGCACCGAATCGCCGAGGAACTCGAGCCGCTCGTTGGTCGGCAGTCCACCGTTCTCGTACGCGTACGAGCGATGTGTCAGTGCCAGGCGCAGCAACTCGGGCTGCACCTGCACACCCAGCGCGGCGAGCAGGTTCGCGTGGTCACTCGGCTCGCCGGATTCGTCTTTGCCCGCGGTCAACGGTCGACCGGGGGTCAGACGGCCGAGGTGACCTGGCGGCCCTTGTAGGTACCGCAGGAGGGGCACGCGATATGCGGCGGGGTCTTCTGGCCACAGGCCCGGTTAGGGCAGGTGATCAGGGTGGGAGCGGCGGCCTTCCACTGGCTGCGCCGCGACCGGGTGTTGGAACGGGACATCCGGCGCTTGGGAACGGCCACGACTAGTTCTCCTCTGTACTGTTACGTGCTGTATCGGAATGGTCTCCGGCGGCCGCACCCTCGTCGGGGCTGCCGCTGCCGGGCGATCCGGGGGCGAATTTCGCCAGCCCGGCCCAGCGGGGATCAAGTATCTCATGCCGGTGATCGGAACCCGCAATCGCCATCCGAACCCCACACTCCGGGCAGAGGCCCTGACAGTCCGGGGAACACAGCGGCTGCAGCGGCAGTTCCAGCCCGAGCTGGTCCACCACCAGGGGTTCCAGGTCGATGAGATCGTCGCTCATCCGGTAGACCTCGTCGGCGGCGGCGGTCTGGTCGGTGGCGCTGTCGGGGTAGGCGAACAGTTCGGTCAGCGACAGCTGGACCGTATCGGTGAACTGTTCGAGACAGCGGGAGCATTCGCCCGCGACCGGCGCATCGAGCGTCCCGGTGACGAGCACTCCCTCCGAGACCGATTGCAGCCGCAGATCCAGTTCGACCTCGGCGCCGACCGGCACCCCGATCAGGTCGAGCCCGAGCGGTTCGGTCGTGGTGACCGTGCGCCGCAGTTCGCGCATGGATCCCGGGGCGCGACCGAGGCTGCGGACATCCAGCACAAAACCCGAACCGTGTGCACGTGGTGCACCGGAACGCGATCGCGCGGTCGTATCGGCAGGCATCGAAGAACACTCCACTGGACGGTTCGGGCTGTTGGGTTTGCGCCGGAATCGGCGAGCAACCACACCACAGTACGTGAACCGGCCACCCCCGCAAAACTCGACGGCGGCGACCGATAGGTACTGGTCGGAGCTCGGCCCACCCCGGGAACGCCGCCGCGCACGTCCACACTTCCCTACCTACGCCGGACGCCCACCCCTGCTGTCGGGGCCGGCTGTGGTTCCGGCGCGACAGTTCGAAGGAGCACAGCAACCGATCGCCGGAGTGAAGACCCGGGGTTACGAGGCCCCTACAGCCCCGCCGAAGCCGGGGCCATGAACTCGGTCCGGCCGCCCGGTTCCGGAGCAACAGAGCGAGCCGCACCGCAATCGAACGCCTGGAGACCCGGGTTCACGAGGCCCCGACCACCCCACCGA
>JABFXT010000597.1 GCA_013361595.1 Nocardia sp.
AGCGCGCCGCCGGTCGCCACCGTGCCGAGGATGCCCGGGCAGGCCAGCGGGAAGGTGTGTGCCGCGGGCAGAGTCGCCAGGTAGACGTCCTGCTCGCCGAGTCCGCAGACGGCGGCGCTGGCGGTCGCGTTGTAGACATAGTCGTCGTGGGTGCGGGCGATGAGTTTCGGGAGTCCGGTGGTGCCACCGGATACCAGCATGAGCGCGATATCGCCGGGATCGATCGCCGGCAGCGATCCGTTGTCGTCGGCGATCGACATCAGTTCGGTGAACTCACCGGCATCCCCCGACACCAGGATGTGGCGCAGCGATTCGACGGTTTCCCGGAGAGCGGCGGCCAATTGCCGGTAGTCGAAATCGCCGTGGCGGTCGGCGACCAGGTAGGCGACGGCGCCGGAGAGACGGGCCAGATGCTCGATTTCGGCCCGGCGGTGCCCGGGCAGGGTGAGCACCGGAATGATGCCGGCGCGCAGCAGGCCGAACAGCACGACGGCGAAATCCGGCGTATTGAGCAGTTGCACGATCACCCGATCGCCCGGCGCGATGCCCAGCCGCAGGAATCCGTACGCCATCCGATCGGCTTCGGTGTCCAGTTCGGCGTAGGTCAGTGGCCGGTCGCCGAGCAGGGCCGGGCGCGCCGGGCCGCGGCGAGCGGAGTCGCGGAGCAGATCACCCAGGGTGGTGCCGGTCCAATAGCCGGCGGCACGATAGGAGTCGGCCAGGTCCGCGGGGAAGGGAACATAACCGTCACGGTGGGTGCCGGCGGCGGTGGAAGTCACGATATGCCTCATAGGAAAACAGGGACTCGAAAGCGTGTGCGGCGCGTTTCCGGTCCGTTAATAGGTTAGGCAAACCTATATCTTTTGAATAGACCGGGTCCTTTCCGCGCAGGTACAGGCGGTGAGCGGGCGATCCTGATCGACTGCGCGATCCCCGGTCCGTCGTGTCCTGTGTACATCCGTGCCGCGCATTAGACTCGCCCCATGAGTGGTTGGGGCGTCGGGGACATCCCCGATCAGCAGGGTCGAACCGTCATCATCACCGGGGCCAACAGCGGACTGGGCGCCGTCGCCGCGCGTGCCCTGGCCGGCGCCGGGGCGCAGGTGGTCCTGGCCTGCCGGAACATCGGCAAAGGGCAGGCCGTCGCGGACGAGATCGGCGAGCGGGCCCAGGTCCGCCACCTGGATCTCGCCGATCTTTCCTCGGTCCGGGAGTTCGCGGCCGGGGTGGACAGCGCGGACGTACTGATCAACAACGCCGGGGTGATGGCGGTACCGCTGCGGCGGACCGCCGACGGTTTCGAAATGCAGATCGGTACGAATCATCTCGGGCATTTCGCGCTGACCGGACTGCTGCTCGGCAAGATCGGCGAGCGGATCGTCACCCTGTCCAGCGGCGCCCATGCGGCGGGGGCCATCGACCTCGACGATCTCAACTGGGAGCGGCGGCCGTACAAGCGCTGGTCGGCGTACGGGCAGTCGAAGCTGGCGAATCTGCTCTTCGCCTTCGAATTGCAGCGCCGGCTCGCCGCCGCCGGATCGGCGAAACTCTCGCTCGCGGCCCACCCGGGCTACGCGGCCACCGACCTCCAATCCCATACCGAGACCCTGCTCGACTCGGTGATGGGCATCGGTAACAAGGTATTCGCGCAGAGCGCGGAGATGGGCGCGCTACCCGAGCTCTACGCCGCGACCGCCACCGTCGAGCCGGGTACGTACTACGGGCCCACCGGGCTGGGCGGTATGCGCGGCCACCCGGGCCGCTCCGGTTGTTCCAAGCGGGCGAAAGACCAGCTCACAGCTCGTTCGCTATGGGAACTCTCGGAGCGGCTGACCGACGTGAAGTTCGATTTCTCGGCCTGAGGGCCGGCCCGTACCGGGTACGTCCCGGCGGGATGTCACACCTGCGTTCGATACCTCGTCTTCTTTTCGACAAGGCAGGAACGAAAGGAATCCGGACATGGAACCTCGTGTGAATCTCTTCGAGAACAAGGTCACCGCGAGCTACGTCAAGCGGCTGACCACCGCCGGTAAGGTCGCCGAGAGCTCGGGTCTGCCGGCTGCCACCTACGAACTGGTGAAGATCCGGGCCAGCCAGATCAACGGCTGCGCGATGTGCCTGGATATGCACACCAAGGACGCGTTGCACGCCGGGGAGACCTCGGTGCGGATCAACCTGATCGCCGCGTGGCGAGAGGCGACGGTGTTCACCGAGGCCGAACGCGCCGCACTCGAACTCACCGAGGCGGGCACCCGGCTGGCCGACGGCGGCGGCGTGAGCGAGGACACCTGGCAGCGGGTGCGCAAGCACTACGACGACGACCAGATCGGCGGGCTGCTCGTCGCTGTCGCCACCATCAACGCCTGGAACCGGCTCAATGCTCTCGCCCACACCCCGGCCGGGAATTACGAGCCCGGCATGTTCTGAAACAGTACCGGGGCGGAATTGTGTTGAGTATCACTTTCATTCGGCCTGTTCCGCCCCGGATCGACATCTCGGGGTAACCGCCTGGTACCGTGACCAATCGTGCAGCGCGTGTATTTCTGGTTTAGCAAGCCGGCCCGGGGCGGGTCGGTCTGCGGCTACCACGCGCGCTGACCAGTTCACCCCGAGCCGGATAAGACCGGCTCGACGGGTAGATGTTTCCGTGGGTCGGCCCGAACGAGAAGGACACCACCCACGATGACAACCGCAGTCGATATCGACGCCCATCATTCCGATCTGGACGATCAGCGAACTCTCAGTGTGAGTCCGTTACGTTCGCCCGCCGAAGTGCGCCGGGTCCACGCCATCACCGACGATCACGCCGCCACCGTGCGGGCCGGTCGCAAGTCCACTGTCGCGGTCCTCGACGGGCTCGACGACCGCCTCATGGTGGTCGTCGGCCCCTGCTCGGTCCACGACCCCGCCGCCGCGCTCGACTACGCCCGCCGCCTGGCCGCCGCGTCGGCCGAGCTGTCCGACCGGCTGCACCTGGTCATGCGTGTCTATTTCGAGAAGCCGCGCACCACGCTGGGGTGGAAGGGCCTGATCAACGATCCGCATCTCAACGGCAGCTTCGATGTGAACACCGGGCTGGGTATCGGCCGTCAGCTGCTGCTCGACATCACCGCGCTGGGTCTGCCGGTGGCCTGTGAATTCCTCGACCCGATCACCCCGCAGTACATCTCGGATCTGGTCTCCTACGGTGCGATCGGTGCCCGGACGGCGGCCAGCCAGGTGCACCGGCAGCTGAGCAGCGCGCTGTCCATGCCGGTCGGCATCAAGAACGGCACCGACGGTGACGTTCAGGTCGCCGTGGACGGAGTTCGCGCGGCGGCGGCCAGCCATGTGTTCCCGGGCACCGACCTCGACGGTCGCTCCGCGCTGATCCGCACGGCGGGCAACGAGGACTGCCATGTGATCCTGCGTGGTGGGTCCAACGGCACCAACTACGACGCCGCCTCGGTGGCCGATGCGTGCGCCCGCCTGGAGAAGTCGAAACTGCCGCAGCGCATCGTCGTCGACGCCAGCCACGGCAACAGCAACAAGGATCACCGGCGCCAGCCGGTCGTGGTCGCCGATATCGCCGAGCGGTTGGCCGCCGGCGAACCGGGTGTGGTCGGTGTGATGCTGGAGAGCTTCCTGGTCGAAGGGCGTCAGGATCTCACTCTGGGCCGGTCGGCCGATCTCACCTACGGCCAGTCCATCACCGATGCCTGCATGGACTGGGAGACCACCGCCGCCCAGCTGAACACGCTGGCCGACGCCGTCGCCCGGCGCCGCCAGGGCTGAGCGTCCGGCCGCTGCGCCGCCCGGACCGCGGGTTCGCGGCGCGAGCGGCCGGGAGCGGGAACCGGTGGATCACCGGCCGGAGTCCGGGGATCAGATCCCGGCCGGCCATCCGTCCGCCGGTCCGGGCGGATCGGTGTTCAGGCGGGCGGCTATCCAATGGTCGCGGCGGCTGCCGCGCAGCACGCTGCCCAGCCGGGCCAGGCCCTCGTATCGGAAACCGTGCCTGCGGGCCGTGGCGGCGGACGGGTGATTGCCGACGAAGGCGCGCCAGTGG
>JABFXT010000028.1 GCA_013361595.1 Nocardia sp.
AGATCTCCGGTTTCGGCAGCCGCAGCAGCCGGCTGACCCGGCCGTCCTGACCGGCGTGCAGAGCCGCCACCGCTTCGGGTTCGTGCCGGGCCGCGTTGGCGATGATGCCGAACATGAGCAGGGTCAGCGCCAGTGACGAACCACCCGCCGACACCAGTGGCAACTGCAACCCGGTCACCGGCAGCAGACCCACCACATAGCCGATATTGATCAAGGCCTGTCCGGTGATCCAGGTGGTGGCGGTCGCGGTGAGCAAGCGCAGGAAGGGGTCCACCGAGCGGGCCGCGATCCGCAGGCCCGTGTAGACGAAGAGCGCGAACAGGCCCAGGACCAGGGCACACCCCAGGAAACCGAGTTCCTCGCCGATGATGGCGAAGATGAAGTCGTTGTGGGAGTTGGGCAGATAACTCCATTTGGCCCGGCTCTGGCCGAGCCCGCGCCCCCACAGCCCGCCGTCGGCCAGCGAGTACATCGCCTGCCGGGCCTGATAGTTGATGCCCTGTGGATCGTCGGCGGGATTGAAGAAGGCACGCATCCGGTCGGAGCGGTAGCCGGCGGAGAGCGCGAGCGCGAGCGCGGCGATGGCGCCGGAGGCGAGAATGGCGACGAACAGCCGCACCGGCAGGCCGCCGAACCAGAGCAGGGCCAGCAACACGATTCCGAGCGCGATGGTGGTCGACAGATTCGGCTGCAACACGATCAGCAGACACACCAGCAGACCGGCCGGCACCAGCGGTACCAGCAGATTCTTCAGGCCACCCGGATCGTTGGCGGCCCGGCCCGCGGCCCGGCGCGAGATCAGCAGATGCGCCCCCCACACCACGAACGTCACCTTTACCAGCTCCGACGGCTGGACCGAGAAGATCCCCAGATCGATCCAGCGGCGAGCACCGTTGGCCGTGCTGCCGACGCCCGGGATGAGCACGAGCACCAGCAGCAGTACCGACCCCGCGAACACCGGGAACGACAACTGCCGCAACCGGCGCAGTGGTATCCGCAGCGCCAGATAGAACAGCACCGCACCGACCAGCGCGTACATCATCTGCTGTACGAACAGCGAATAGGCCGATCGACCGTCCACGTAGGACTCCACGCTGGAGGCCGACAGCACCATCACCAGTCCCAGCAGGGTGAGCAGGGTGGCGATGGTGACGACCAGATGGAACGAGGCCAGCGGCCGCGCCAGCCAGGCGCCGAACCGGCCCACCTGCACCTGTCGCGTGCCGCGCGGTCTCATAACCGCCGCCCGAGATCCTCGTCCTTCAGGTCCTCGACCGCACCGGCGAAACTGCGGCCGCGATGGGTGTAATCGGTGAACATGTCCAGCGACGCCGCCGCGGGCGCCAGCAGTACGGTATCGCCGGGTCCGGCGAACGCCGCCGCCTCCCGCACCGCACGCTCCATGATCGCGTCGGCGATCTCGGTGTTGCGGGTCCCGGTGATCGCCTCGTCCATGACTGCCTGCCCCATACCGGCATGATCCCGCGTATCCAACTCGACCACGGGGACTTCCGGCGCGTGTCGCGCCAGCGCGGCGGCGATCACCGGGGCGTCCGCACCGAACAGCACGACCGCGACCAGCCGCTCGGCCACCTCCTCCACCAGATCCTCGACCCCCGCGCCCTTCAGCTGACCGCCGGCCAGCCAGACGACATGCTGATGGCCCAGGATCGACGAACGCGCGGCATGCGGGTTCGTGGCCTTGGAATCGTCGATGAACTCGACGCCGCCCAGTTCCCGGACCAGCGCCGACCGGTGCGGGCCGACCTTGTGCTCGATCAGGCCCTCACGGACGAACTGCGGCGCCACATCGATGGCCCGGGTGAGCGCGGCCGCGGCCAGGGCATCGGCGATCCCGGCCGGGCCGGGCGGGCTGATCTCTTTGGATTCGGCCAGGATGGCCGCCTTGGTGAAGGCACGGTCGAGCAGTTTGCCGTCGACCACACCGAGTTCACCGTCGGCCGGTACCCCGATCCGGAAGCCGATGGTGCGACGTGCCTTCGAACGGCGGGCCAGCCGGGCGGCCACCGGATCGTCGAGCCCGACCACCCCGACCCGGCCGAGCAGGGCCCGCGATTTCGCGGCCGCGTACGCGTCCAGCCCGCCGTGCCAGTCCAGATGGTCCTCGGCCACATTCAGCACCACCCCGGCTTCCGGCCGCACCGACGGCGCCCAGTGCAGCTGGAACGACGACAGTTCCACGGCCAGCACCTGCGGTCCCGGATTGCGGCGCAGCGCGTCGAGAATCGGCAGGCCGATATTTCCGCAGGCCACGCTCGGGATGCCGGCGGCCCGCAGAATGGAATGGGTCATCTGGGTCGTGGTGGTCTTACCGTTGGTGCCGGTCACCACCAGCCATTTGCGGACCGGACCGTAGATCCGCGCCTGATCCACCCACCAGGCGAACTCGACATCGCCCCAGACCGGGATGCCCTCCGATACCGCCGAGGCCAGCACCGGAGAGTCCGGCCGCCAGCCCGGGCTGGTGATCACCAGCGCGAACCGCGACCAGTCGGTCCGCTCCAATTCGGGTGCGGGCGCGATCTCCAAGCCCAGTTCGGCGGCCTCCGCCAACGCCGCGGCCCCGCTGTCGGTGACCACCGGCCGGGCGCCGATATCGCGCAGCGGCGTGATCAGCGAACGGCCCGAGACACCCCACCCCGCGACCAGTACATCGCGACCACGCAGGAATTCCAGCATCGGGCCCGGCGAGCGCAGGGCCCGCGGCGTATGTTCCTCCATCGTCAACTCACCCGACCGCGGAGAGATACTCGCTGTAGAACAGCGATAGCCCGGCCGCCGAGGCCATGGCGGCCAGCAACCAGAACCTGATGATCACCGTGGTCTCCGCCCATTTACTCAGTTCGAAGTGATGGTGGAACGGCGCCATCTTGAACAACCGGTTCCGGGTGGTCCGGAAGACGGCCACCTGCAGCACCACCGACGCCGCCTCGGCGACGAACAGCGCGCCGATGACCACCATCAGCAGTTCGGTCCGGGTGGTGATGGACAGTCCGGCGAGCAGACCACCCAGGGCCAGTGACCCGGTATCGCCCATGAAGATCTTGGCGGGAGCGGCGTTCCACCACAGGAACCCGATACACGCCGCGGTGCCGGCGGCGCAGACGAGCGCCAGATCCAGCGGATCGCGCACGTTGTAGCAGCCGGTCTCGGGTTTGGTCTCGCACGAGTGGTAGTACTGCCAGAAGGTGATGACCACATAGCCGCCGAGCACCAGGCTCATCGACCCGGCGGCGAGACCGTCCAGACCGTCGGTGAGGTTCACCGCGTTCGACCAGGCCACCACGATGAGGCAGACGAAGGCCAGGAACACCACCACACTCATGGAGACGGTGTTGATATCGCGCACATAGGACAGCTGCCGGCTGGCCGGGGAGAGCCCGCTGCCGCCGGGGAACTGCAACGCCAGCACACCGAAGACGACCGCCGCGGTGATCTGGCCCAGATATTTACCCGCGGCCGTGAGCCCCAGATTGCGGCCCTTGCGGATCTTGATGAAATCGTCGATGAACCCGACGACACCCAGCGCGGTGGCCAGGCCGAGGACCAGCAGCGCCGAAGCCGTCGGACCCTCCGCCTCGTAACCGATCCCGATCAGATGGGAACCGAGATACCCGGCCCACATACCGATGATGATCGCCACCCCGCCCATGGTGGGTGTACCGCGTTTGGACTGATGGCTGGCCGGACCGTCGACCCGGATCTCCTGGCCGAAGCCCTGGCGGGCGAATATCCGGATCAGCAGCGGAGTCAGCAGGATCGACACCGTCAGCGCGATCGCCGCCGCGAACAAGATCTGTCTCATCGCACTGCCTCCGTGCTAACCCCGTCGGCGGCGGTGCCGCCCGGTGCCGGTGTGCCGGCACCCGTGTTCTTCTCACCCTCGGCCAGCAGCTGTTCGGCCACCGCCCACAGACCGACCGATTGCGATGCCTTCACCAGCACCACATCACTCGCGCCGACTTCGGCGGCGAGCAACTCCACGGCCGCTTCGATATTCGGGACGAGTACCGATTCCTCACCCCA
>JABFXT010000869.1 GCA_013361595.1 Nocardia sp.
CACATCGATATCCCCCAGGCCGACCTGGACGACCTCGACGACCGTCTCGCCCGCACCCGCTGGCCCAACGAGATCACCGACGCCGGAACCGACTATGGTTTCCCCCTCGCCCGCCTCCAGGAACTCGCCGGGCACTGGCGCACCGGCTACGACTGGCGGAGACACGAAACCGCACTCAACGAGCTCCCCCACTACACCACCGAGATCGACGGCCAGAATATCCACTTCGTGCACGTCCGATCAGCGAATCCCGACGCCCTTCCGCTGATCCTCACGCACGGCTGGCCCGGATCGTTCCTCGAATTCGTCGATGTCATCGAGCCCCTCGCCCTCGACTTCCACCTGGTCATCCCCTCCATCCCCGGATTCGGTTTCTCCGGGCCCACCCACGAACGCGGTTGGGACGCCGCCCGCGTCGCGCGGGCCTGGGCCGAACTCATGCACCGCCTCGGCTATGAACGCTACGGCGCGCAGGGCGGTGATTTCGGCTCGGGGATCTCCATCGCGCTCGGCGCCGTCGCCCCCGGAAATGTGGTCGGTGTGCACGTCAACTACCTGCCCACCCGGCCGGACCCGACTGCCGATATCGAACTGTCCGACACCGACGAGGCCCGGCTCGGGAAAGTCCGGCAGCTGATGGCGAACCGCCCGCCGTATCAGGCCCTGCAGGCCCTCACCCCGCAGACCATCGGCTACGCGCTGACCGATTCACCGGTCGGCCAGCTCGCCTGGATCGCCGAACGCTTCGCGCAGTGGACCGACCCCCGGACCCCGGTCGACGACGAACGAATCCTCACCGACGTCTCCCTGTACTGGCTGACCGCCACGGCGGCCTCCTCGGCCCGGCTGACCCGGGAAACCCAGCGGGGCGGCACGGCATGCCCGGTGCCGGTCGGGGTGGCGGTGTTCGCGCGCGACATCACCCAATCGGTCCGGCCCCTGGCCGAACGGCTGTACGACATCCGGCACTGGTCGGAATTCGACCGCGGCGGGCATTTCGCCGCGATGGAGGTACCGGACCTGTTCGCCGCGGATGTCCGGGATTTCTTCCGCGCCCTGTCCCGGGACGCCCGGACCACAGCCCGCTGACGAGAGCGCCGGCCGCACGCCTCCGGGGATTCCCGAGGCCGCGCGGCCGGCTGGGCAGGTCACCGGGCTCAGGTGTTCGAGCCCCCACTCCCCGGAACGCCCGGCACCGGTACACCGATCGCGACGCCGCCGCGGGTTCGGTGTACGGGCCCGGGACTATTCGCCCGAGGTGTCGCCGAGCCGGGCCGTCAGCCACGGCACGATCACCGCGAACGCCGCCGCGGTGGTCATCTCGTCGTGCGTCGCGGGCACCGCGTATTCGGTGACTTCACCGGCCACATAGGGCAACCAGTCCTCGGCACGCGGACCCGGCTGCCGGGCATCGGGCGTCGGTACCTCGGCACGGAAGAAATCGATCACGCCGCGGTAGGTCCGGGGCCGATACTCGGCGATGAGCTCCGCCGAGCGGGCCGCGGTCCGGTACACGCCGCGCAACCGCTCCACCGGCAGAGTCAGCAACTCCGGCGGGATCAGCTGATGCAACCGGGACAGTTCCGCATCGCTCAGTTCCCCGACACCCCGCTGCGCATCCGGTTCGTCGGTCACGATGCCCTGTTCGACCAGCGCCGCGCGGAGCAGGGATTCGAACACGCCCGGATCGACATCGGGATGGCTGTCCAGCAGCGCCAGCATCTCGACCCGTTCGCCCGCCGCCTGCAATTCGGTGGCCACCGCGTGGGCGAGCACACCGCCGAGCGACCAGCCGAGCAGCCGGTACGGGCCGGCCGGCTGGATCCGCCGGATCTCGGACAGGTAGCGGTCCGCGATCTCGGTGAGCGAGGCGGGATCGTAATCGGATTCGGAATACGCGGGCGACTGGATACCGTAGATCGGCTGATCCTCCGGCAGCAGCCCGGTCAGCGCGGCGAAACTCCAGGCCAGACCGTCCCGGGCGTGGATGGCGAAGATCGGTGTCGCGGTACCGGTCTCCCGGATGGGCAACACCACCCGCAGTGCCGCTTCGGACAGTTCGCCCGCGGCGGCCGGTTCGGCGAGCCGGGCGGCGAGCCCGGCGACCGTCGCCTCGGTGAACAACCATTGCACGCTGATCTCGGCTCCGGTGACCGCGCCGAGCCGGGCGGCCACCTTCGTCGCCAGCAGTGAGTTGCCGCCGAGCGCGAAGAACGAATCGTCGATGCCGACCCGCTCCACTGCGAGGACTTCGGCGAAGACCTCGGCGACGGTCCGCTCCAGCGGCGTGCGCGGGGCGCGGTAGCCGGCGTCGGCCGCGAAAACCGGCTCGGGCAGGGCATTGCGGTCCAGCTTCCCGGCCGGGGTCAGCGGGATCTCGTCGATCACGGTGATCGATGCCGGCACCATATGGGCGGGCAACCGGTCCGCGATATACGAGCGCAGCTCCGCCGGATCGATCGACCCGCCCGGCCCGGCCACCACATACGACACCAGCGCGTCGGCGCCCACCGCGGTGCGGTGGCCGAGGGTGACCGCGAAGTCGACCGCGCCGAACGAGGTCAGCGCGGCGTCGATCTCGCCGAGTTCGATCCGGAAACCACGAATCTTGACCTGGAAGTCGTTACGCCCCACGTATTCCACCGCGGGATCACCGACACCGTCACGCTGCCAGCGCACGATATCGCCGGTGCGGTACAACCGCGATCCCGGCGCGCCGAACGGATCGGCCACGAAACGTTCCGCGGTCAGACCGGCGCGCGCGTGGTAGCCGCGCGCCAGCTGGATCCCGCCGACATACAGTTCGCCGGCCACACCCTCGGGCACCGGATTCAACCGATCGTCGAGCACCAGCGCCCGCATACCCCGCACCGGGCCACCGATGGTGACCGGGTCACCCGGCAGCAGCACCCCACTGATATTCGTGGCGATCGTGGCTTCCGTGGGCCCGTAGGCATTGTGGAAGCGGCGCTCCACCCCGCCCGCGGCGACCGCCGACCATCGGGTCACCAGATCCGCCGAGATCGCCTCGCCACCGGCGATGATCACCCGCATCCCCGCCAGATCGGCCGGGTCCAGCGAGGCCAGCACCGACGGCGTGATCAGCCCGACCGTCACCCGCTCCCGGGCGATGAGTTCGCCCAGTTCGGCACCGCCGTAGGTCCCCGGCGGAACCACCACCAGGGCACCCGCCGACCCCACCGCGAGCAACAGTTCCAGGATCGAGGCGTCGAACGACGGTGACGCGAACGCCAACGCCCGCGAATCCGGCGTCAGCCGGTAGCGCTCGACCTGTTCGGCACTGAAGTTCGCCAGACCCGCGTGCGTGACGACCACGCCCTTGGGCACACCGGTCGAACCCGAGGTGTAGATGACATAGGCGGTGTTCGCCGGGGTCAGCGGCCGGATCCGGTCCGCGTCGGTGACCGGCTCGGCGGAATACTGCGACAGCGGAAGCTGATCGAGTACCACCCAGTCCACCGAATCGGGTAGATCCGCCCGCACCGACGATACGGTCACCCCCACTCGCGCCCGCGAATCGCTGAGCATATGCGCGATCCGGTCCGCCGGATACGTCGGATCGATCGGCAGGAACGCCGCGCCCGAACGGGTGACCGCCCATTCGGCCAGTACGGAATCCGCCGACCGTGGCACCGCCACCGCCACCAGATCCTCGGCACCGAGACCACGGGTGATCAGCACCCGCGCCAGGCGGTTCGAACGCTCGTCCATTTCCCCGTACGACAAGCGCTGATCCCGGAAGACCACCGCCGGCGCGGACCGGTTGTGGGCCACCGCCGCCGCCAGCAGATCCGGCAGCGTACCGGCCGGTACCGCCGGTCCGCCCGAACGCGAACCCAGTTCGGCACGCTCGGCCGCACTCAGGAATTCCAGCTCGCCCACCGGCAGCCGCGGCGCGTCGACGAGCTGGTCGATGACCCGCAGCAACCGGGTCGCCATCGCCTCGATCGCGGGGGCGTCGAACCGGCCGGTCTGGTACTTCAGTGCGATCCGGACCGTATTGTCGGCGGTCACCACGAGAGTG
>JABFXT010000514.1 GCA_013361595.1 Nocardia sp.
ATCCGGACGGTAACCGTGGATCCACGGCCGAGGGGCGCGGCACCGGAGCGTTGAGGTGGGCGTTGATGAGTGCGCCGGTGGTCGTGGCCGGATAGGGCAACCGGGCGGTCAGCATGTAGTAGAGGGTGCAGCCCAGCGAGTACACATCGGCTCGGCGGTCGATATCGGGGCGCATCTCGAACTGCTCCGGCGCCGCATAGTGGAAACTCGCGTACAGCTCCCCGGTACGGGTGAGACCGTCGGCGCGGTCCAGCGCTTTGGCGATACCGAAATCGGAGAGATACACCTGTCGCTGCTCGCCCCAGGCGAGCAGGATATTGGCCGGTTTCACGTCGCGGTGCAGGACACCGGCGGCGTGCGCGTGGTCGAGCGCCCGGGCGGTCTCCTCGAGGATCCGTACCGCGTGATCGGGCCGCACCGGACCGTCCCGCAGCACGGCCGCCACATCGGTGCCCTCGATGTACTGGATCGCCATCCACAGCCGGCCCTGTTCCTCGCCGCGGGCGTACACGGCGACGATATTCGGATGCGACAGGCGCGCCGCGGTATCGGCCTCGCGCAGGAACCGGGCCCGGACATCACGGTCGTCGCCGGCGATCGGAGTCAGCAACTTCAGCGCGACCGGTCGCGGCAGATCACGGTCGCGCGCGAGGTAGACCTCGCCCATACCGCCGGCCCCCAGGAGCCGGTCGATGTGATAGCCGGCGAAGATCTGTCCCGGTTCGAGTCCGTTCTTCACGCGCTGCGCAGTCCGGGCCATCCGTAGGCCTGCGGCCCGGGTTCGCGATGCCGCCGTGCGGATTCCTCGAAAACCGGTGCGAACCGGGTGCACCAGACGCACCAGGTCGCCCAGAACTCGACCAGCACTATGTGATCGGTGGCCACCACCGTCCGGAAGTTCTGTTGCGTCAGTGGTGTCGTCGGCATGGTCGTCCTCCCGCGGCCCGACCCGGACCGCCCCGCGTGCGTACTCACCCCGTCCGGAAATCGTCGCACGAACGAGCTTCGGCCGCCGGGCGAAAAGCGCAGTCCCGGCCGCCGATATCCGGCAGCCTACGCGGCGCGTGCCGGGGCCGGCAGCCCGGTCGCGCACCTCGGGCGACGGCCCCGGCCACCGCACCAGCGCAGTCGAGACGATAACGTGTTCTCATGAGCGATAACGAGGCCGGGAACATCCCCGACGCCGAACATCACGAGGGCGGATTCCGGCCGATGTCGGAGTTGATGGACGCGGTCCGCACTGTCGACACCAGCCGCGGCGGCCCGCACTACGGCGATTTCGTGGAACAGGTGCGTACGCTCATGGACCGCGCCCGGCTGACCGTGCCACCGGACGAATTGGTGCAGGAGGCGGCCGGGATCCTGGAGAAGCTGAACGACCGGCTGGCCACCTACGTCGGCGAGGAATGGGACGCACCGGGCTGGACCCGCTTCGATCTGCCCTCCCGCGGCAATGTGACGCTACCGCCGTACCGGGTGGACAAGGTGGACCGTGACGGCGTGGACGCCCGGATCACCTACCGGACCTTCCACCTCGGCGGGAACGCCGCCGCGCACGGCGGCTACATCTCGCTCGGTTTCGACGATCTGATGGGGCTGGCGGGGTCGGCGCATTCCGGCGCGGTGACCCGGACGGCTTCGCTCACCGTGGACTACCGGTCGATCACACCGTTGAACAAGGAATTGCAGCTGCGGGCCTGGGCCGAGCGGCGGGACGGCCGCAAGGTGTGGATCAAGGCGACCCTGCACGACGGGGACCGGCTCTGCGCCGAGGCCAACGGCCTGTTCATCGTATTGAAGCCCGGCCAGCCCTGATCGCGGCGGCCGGACGGCCCGCCTCGTGGACCTGGGGCCCGGCACCATCCCGCGCGGTGATGCCGAGCCCCTTCCCCCGCACCACCGCGCGGGCGGTGCTCACTTCCGGTTGCCGCCGGGGTAGTGCTCCTCGAGGTAGGGCGCGAACGCGGCGTCCACCTGGTCCGGGTCCAGTCCGAAATCGGCCAGCGAATACTTGTGCGCCGGCCGCGCGGCGCCCGAGGTGGACTCACCGTGCAGCGTGGTCATCTGCTCCTGGGCCGCGGCGGTGAACTCGATTCCGAACTGTGTGTAGATCTTTTCGACCGTACCGATCGGATCGGTGACGAAATCCTCGTAGTACACATCGCAGAACTGCGCGGCCGGATGTTTCTCGCGGTCCGCCAGGAACGTCTTCGCGCCACGTGACCACAGTTCGAGCTGTGCGGCACCGACCACCGGCCCGCGGAACTTCTCCGACCAACCCGCCGTCGCCTGTTCGTTCAAGCTGCACACCGAGGCGACGATGGTGCGCGGCAGCCGGTGCATCTGGATCACCAGCGCGTCCGGATACACCGCGAGCAGGGCGTCGAGGGCGAACAGATGGCTCGGGTTCTTCAGCACCCACCGGCGGCCGGGATCGTTGAGCCCGATCAGTTGCAGGTTCCGGCGATGCCGTTCGTAGGCCGGTGTCCAGTCCTGCTCCCGCAGCCATTCGGAATAACGGGGCAGATGGCCCAGGCATTCGTAGGAGACCGACATCGCCGACTGCCGCAGCAGCTGCCAGCACTCCTCCACCTGGTCGGCGGAGATATGGTGCACACCCATGAATTCGGGGTGCTCCACATGATGCTTCTCGTAACCGGCCTGCAGGCGCGCGAAGACCGGGTTCTGCTCCCAGGTCTCCCGCGGCGGACGGGGCTGCGGCATCTCGGTCAGCCACATCTCCAGACCCTGGTGCCCGGGGTCGGCGGTGAGCAGGCGGTGCACCGCCGTCGTCCCCGACCGCGGTAGTCCGGTCACGAAGATCGGGCGCTCGACCGCGATATCGGCGTGCTGCGGGTACTGCTTCCAACCGGCCTCGCTCAGGGCGCGGGCGATCAGGGCGCCGCGCAGCAGGGCGCGAGTGACCTTGTTGCCGAACGGGGTGAGTTCCGCGTCGTGCTCGTAGGAATCGAGCAGCACCGACAACCCGGTGCGGTAGTCGTCGTCCCCGAAATCGTCGAGCCCGACCACCTTGGTGGCGGAGGCGTGCAGATCGTCGATGGTGCCGACGTCATCCCTGCCGATCATTTCTCGTTACTCCTCAGTGATGGAACTCGCCGCAGTTCACGTCGAGACAGGTTCCGGTGATCGCCCGCGACATCTCGGAGGCGAAGAAGACGACGGCGTCGGCGATCTCGTCGGGCTCGGGCAGCCGGCGCAGGTCGATATCGGCGGCCGTCTCGGTGTAGATATCGTCGGCACTCACCCCGCGCTCTTTCGCCAGGTAGTCGAAATACCATTTCAGGGTGTCGGCCCAGATCCAGCCCGGCGCCACGGAATTGACCCGGATACCGCGCGGGCCCAGTTCGGTGGCCAGGCTCTGCGCGAGCGCGAGCAGGGTGGTCTTGGCCATCTTGTACGGGCCGTACGGCTGCCGGGAGTGCCGCAGAACGGCCGAGTTGATCATCACCACCGACCCTTTGCTCTCGGCCAGGGCCGGAGCGAACAGGCGGGTCAACCGCAGGGCGGCGAATACATTCGTTTCCAGGCTGGTCCGCAGATCGTCGAAGGCCACCTCGGCGAGGTCGACCATCGGCGGCATGGCGAAGGCATTGTTGACCAGCGCGTCGACCCGGCCGAACTCCGCGCGGGCGACGTCGACGAGATGCTGGGCGGCGCTGTCGTCGGTGATATCGGTCGGCACCACCAGCGCCCGGCGGCCCACCTCCTCGATCCGGGCCGCCACTTTGCGCAGCCGCTTCTCGGTCCGTGAGGCCAGCACCACGTCGGCACCGGCCTGCGCGCTCCGCACCGCGATCGCCTGCCCCAGTCCGGGGCCGATGCCCGAGACCACGACGACCTTGTCCCGCAACAGCATCAGCCGAGCATCCTCTCCGCCACCGCGGCCTGGCGTCCGGCGATCCGAGCCCGCCAGTCCTGCGGGGTGATCCGCGATTCCTTGTAATAGGGCAGCCGATCCGGGAGTTCGTCGAAGGAGACCAGTTCCACCGTCGGGCCGTCCTCGGGCGTCATCTCGCGGGAC
>JABFXT010000592.1 GCA_013361595.1 Nocardia sp.
TGGCGACATGGACCGACTCAGCAGGCGTGATGCGTTGAAAGCCGGCGGGGTGGCCGGCGCTGCCGGTGCGCTGGCACTGGTAGGCGCGACATCAGCGGCGCGGGCGCAACCATGGACATGGTCGCCACAGGGATCGGTGGCGGGCAGCGGTGCCGGCGTCGACCCACTCGGAGTATGGGATCCGGAGGCCGACGAACTGGTCGCCGGGCTGCTCGACCGCGGCGAGGTACCCGCGGTCAACGGTCTGCTGCGGACCTGGACCCGCAACGGCCAGCCGTTACCGGCGGGTCTACCGCCCGATCTGCGGGATTTCATGGAATACGCCCGCCAGCTGCCCCAGTGGACCGATCCGGGCAAACTGGCCACCGCCGTCGATTTCAACAAGAAACGCGGCCTCTACCTGGGCGTGTTGTACGGCCTGGCCAGCGGGATGATGAGCACGGTCATCCCCAAGGAGGCGCGGGCGGTCTACTACTCCAAGGGCGGCCACGATCTGAAGGACCGCATCTCCAAGACCGCGAAACTCGGCTACGACATCGGTAGCGGCAACGCGTACGGTCCGGACGGGCAGATGGTCGTCACCTGCGTCAAGACCCGGCTGACGCATGCCGCCGTACGGCATCTGCTGCCCCAGTCGCCGCACTGGGTGAGCTCGGCCGACGAAGACATCCCGATCAGCCAGAACGACATCATGGTCACCTGGCACAGCCTGCCCACCACCGTGATGCGTCATCTGACGGCGTGGAAGGTGCCGATCCCCGCCCACGAATCGGATGCGTTCCTGCATTCCTGGCAGGTCGCCGCCCATATGCTCGGCGTCCGCGACGAATACATCCCGAATTCGTGGGACCAGGCGAATTCCCAGGCGGCCCAGGTGCTGGATCCGATCATCGCCCCCACCCCGGAGGGCGCCAAACTGGCCGACCGGCTGCTGCGGCTGGGCACCAACCTCGACCTGGCCATCCTCAGCAAGGGTGTTCTCGGCGCCTTCACCCGCTTCCTGCTCGGCGACCGGATCGCCGACGGACTGGCGATCGCCCGTGAGCCGGTCTGGGATCCGCTGCTGCGGTTCAGCTGGGGCCCGTTCATCGCGGTCCGCGAAGGCGTGCTGACCGTGGCTCCGCCGGCGCAGGAAGCGTACTGGCTCTTCGACGAGTTCCTGCGTCAGTTCGCCCTGTGGTACCTGGCCGAGCTCCGGATGCCCATCAGTATCGAGCTTCCGACGATGAACCGGGATATGAGTCGACCACCGCGCTGATCCGGCACACCGATCGAGCCCGCACGGACGAATCCCGTGCGGGCGAGCGAACGACCCCGGCCGCGGCCGCCCCGATCACCCGCTCGGCGACACGGCGTGACCAGATGGAGCAGTCGTGCCCACTCGATGGAAATCCGGCATCGTCGCCTGCGTCCTCGCGCTCGCTGCCACAGTTGTCCAGGTTCGCGTCGCGCCCGCAGCCGTGAGCGCACCGGCCTCGTGCCCCGATCTGCACATCGTGGCCGTACCCGGAACATGGGAAACATCCGATGCCGACCCCGGCCGGGGCATGCTGGCGGCGAGTGTGGAGCAGTTACCCGGCGATGTCGCGGTCGATTACATCGCCTACGCCGCAACGGCGTTCCCCTGGGAAGGGGAGGTGTACGGCCGCTCGGAACAGCAGGCCGCCGACCGCGCACGGGATCGGGTCTCGGCGGTGGCACGAGCCTGCCCGGCGACCCGGATCGCGATACTCGGCTACAGCCAGGGCGCGCACGCGGCCGGCGATCTCGCGGCCGAGATCGGCGCCGGGTCGGGCCCGGTACCCGCCGACCGGATCGTCCTGGTGGGCCTGATCGCCGACCCTCGTCGCTCCCCCACCGACACCCTCGTCGGCCCACCGGTACCCGGCGCCGGAGCAGTCGGGCCGCGGCCGGCCGGTTTCGGCGCGCTCGGTCCACGCACCTATACGTTCTGCGCTCTCGGCGACCTGTACTGCGCGATGCCCGAGGGCGATATAGCCGGACGGATGGCCGGCCTGATCGTCGCGATGTCGAATCCCGATCCCGCCGATCTCGGCAGCTACCAGCGGCAGGCGGCCGCGCTGCTCGGCGACGCGCTGGCGGCCGGCGGGCTCGGTCTACTGGCCGGACAACTCGATGCCTCGGCCTATCAGCGGCGCCGCGACCAGATCGACGACTTCTTGAAATCCGGTGCGCACCAGAGCTACACCTCCTATCCGGTCGATCCCGCCGGCGCCACCGCCCTCACCTGGCTGCGCGGCCGCCTGATCGCGGCGGCCGGTCACTGACCGGCGCCGCCCGGCCGCTCGGGTAGCCAGCTGTGGCCGGGCACGGTCCAGCGCCGCTCCTTGATCATCCGCCGGGCTTCCCGCCGATGCCGCCCGATCAGCCGATCGAGGTAGAGCGATCCGGCGAGATGATCGGTCTCGTGCTGCAGGCAGCGGGCCAGGTATCCGGTCGCCTCGACCGCGACGGGCTGTCCCGCCATATCCACACCCGTCACTTCGGCCCGGTACGCGCGGCCGGTCGGAAACCATTCGCCCGGTACGGAAAGACATCCTTCGAGGTCGTCGTCGGGGTCGGGCATGGTCTCCGGACGTTCGGACGTGCGCAGTACCGGGTTGACTATATGGCCGCGATACCGGGATCCGCCGTCGGTGAGGTCGTAGACGAATACCGCACGCGGATCGCCGATCTGGTTCGCGGCGAGGCCGGCGCCGGGCGCCGCCGTATTGGTGTCGAAGAGATCACCGACGAGTGTGGCGAGTTCGTCGTCGAAAACCGTTACCGGAGTCGCGGGGGTCGTGAGTCGCGGATCGCCTGCGATGAGGATCGGTCGCACAGTCATAGGGGCAGACTACTCAAATGCGAGTAGTCGTGTAAGACTGCCTCGGTGAACGAAACCCGGTTGTTCGTATTGGCCGCGCTGGCCCGGCGCGGGCCCATGCACGGCCATCAACTGCGCCGCGATGCCCGCCTGGATCGCGCGGATCTGTGGTCGCGGGTCAAACCCGGATCGCTGTACGGCGCCCTGCACCGCATGGAGAGCGAGGGACTGGTCCGGCCGGTCCGTACCGAACAACAAGGCGCCCTACCCGCCCGCACCATCTACCAGATCACCGACGAGGGTCTGCGGGAACTGCGGGCGCTACGCGACGAAGCCTTCACCGAGATCGACGTCCGGCCCGATCCGGTCGATCTGGCGCTGGCCGTCGGCGACGATCTGGATACCGAGTTGCTGCGGGGTTATCTCGAAGACCGTATCGCCGCGCTCCGCGCGCTCGGTTCACGGTTGGAACACCGGCTCGACCGGCGCTGGCCCGATCAGCGCACCGCCGACGATCTCATCGCCGAGCACGCCCGGATGCGGATCCGGACCGAGATCGACTGGCACGAGAAGGTGCTGGCCGATATCGACAAATTGTCCGAGCCGTAGGCCCGTCAGGCGTCGAAGAGCAGATAGAGCCCGGTGAAGGTGAAACCGACCATGAGCAGCATCAGGGCCAGCTGACCGGTGAGCCGATGCGCCGGCGGGAGCAGCCGCAGGCACCGGTCGTGGGCAGCCGCGACACCCAGGATATGGCCGGTGACCACCGCGAGTACCTTGATCGTCCCGAGCAGCGCCGGATGCGCGGAGAGAACATAGGCGGTATCGCGATCGGCCAGGCCCAGCAGGTTCCGGCCGGTGCCGAAGGGATCGGCGAACAGGATCACCGTCGCCTGCCCCTTCTCCACCAGGAAGGTCAGATAGTGGGCGATCACGTACCCGGCGACGATGGGGGTCAAGGTGTAGGACAGACGCGTGGGCAGCTGCCTGCGCTCGACCGGTGTGAGACCGCCGGTGGCCGCCGCGGCGAACCGGAAGCTCACCCCCACCACACCGATGAACACGAGCAACCCGAGGGTCGACACCAGCGTCGGCGGAAGTCCGGCGGCGGCCGCGTCCGCGACCCGGCTCCGCCACCACGGGAACAACGAGAAACTGTCGAACGCCGTGGAACCCAGCAACGTCGCCGCTACCGCCACCGAACCCACCCCG